>CAZVUT010000118.1:0-2733 GCA_964630155.1 uncultured Synergistaceae bacterium | reverse complement strand
TCACGCTCGAACAGCCGCCGGAGCCCACGCTCACGATGATCGCGGAGGCCGGAATGGTGGGCGGCAGGGGACTCAACGACGCCGGGCTCGGGCTCTGCTTCAACGCCCTGAGCACCGGAAAGGGAAAACCCGGCGTCCCCGTCCACATCCTGCTCCGGGGGATCATGGACTCCCGGACGCTCTCCGACGCGGTCCAGAGCGTCGCGCTCGCGAAGCGGGCAAGCTCGGCCAATTTCGTCGTCGGGACGTCCGAAGGGGAGATCATCGATATCGAGGCGTGTCCCGAGGACTACTGGGTGTTCTACGCGGAACGGGGCCGGCTCGCGCACACGAACCACTTCACGGCCCCGAACCTCGTCGGCCGAGTCCCGGACACCGGAAAGACGATTCTGCCCGATACGTTCCAGCGGCTCGGCCGAATCGACGCGCTCCTGTCGGCGAGCGAGGGCTGCGTCGACTTCGACCGCTGCGCGGAACTCCTCTCCGACCACGCGAACTATCCCGATTCGATCTGCCGTCACGAGGATCCGCGCGACCCCGAGGGAAAGCGCCTCGCGTCGGTCTATTCCATGATCATGAATCTGACGGAGCGGACCATCTGGCTCAGCGACTCCAACCCCTGCAAGCGCGCGTTTTCGCCCTTCGCCGCGAGAAGCGGAAGCGCGGCGCCGGAACGGAGCGAATAAGCCCGGCGGGGCGACTCCCGGGAGAACGGCGCCATCGTTATTTCTTCGCGGGCCTCACGGACAGGGACCACTCGGGCCCGGACGAGACGTCGTGCTTCTCGGAGAAGCTGTCCATGTTGAGGGCGAGCGACAGGTTCATCATTGCGTTGAGATAGAGCAGCGGCTCCCCTTCGGGGACATCGCCGAACGTGTTGACGTACGGGATGACGCCCCGGAAGACCTCCTGCCCTTCGCGGAAGATCGTCACCTCGAACCGGTCCCCGACCTTGGGCTTCAGCGTGTCGAACAGCGGTTTGCCGATGTTGCTCCACACGTTGCCGTACTTGATGTCGAGCACGGGGATGTTTCCCCGCAGCGCGCCGTTCGTCGCCTCGGCCTTCTGGTGGGGGATCCGGATGACCGGCTCCCTGAATACGGGCCCGACGTCCGCGAACGAAATCAGGCCTGCTGCCAGTTTCGCCCCGACGCAGACGTACAGGTCCCGCCCGAAGAAGGTATATGACTCCTCGGACCCCGCCCGGCGATGCTTCGTCTCGTCGATGAGCCGCACCTCGTCGAGGCCGGCGCTTTCTTCGATGAAGGTCAGCGTCCCGTTATCCGGCGTGACGACGAACCGGCCGCCTTTCGTTCGGGCGACGACCGAACGCCGGTCGGTTCCAACGCCCGGATCGACGACCGAGACAAAAACGGTCCCCGCGGGCCAGAACGGCATGGTCTGCTGCAACCGGTACGCCGCGTCCCAGACGGAGTATTCGGGGATATCGTGCGTCAGGTCGAACATGGACAACCCCGCGTCGACGCCGAAGGCCACGCCCTTCATGGACGCCACGGCCCCGTCCCTGAGGCCGAAATCCGTCTGGAAGACCAGCGCCGACTTCGCGCCGGCCGTTCCCGGACAGGCGAGGAGAAACGCGAAAAGCACCGCGATGCAGAACGAACGCCTCTTCATTACGAACATCCTCCCGATATGTCGATCTCGCCGGATTCGTCGCCGTTTCCCGCCGGGGACCGGGCGCGCGTTTCACCCGACGCCCGACCGGCGAAGCGGCCTCGCCGAAAAGAGAAAATCCGGCCTCGCCGAACAGCGACAACCCGGCCTCGCCGGAACAGCGACACCCCGGCTCGCCGGAACAGCAACAACCGGGAGAGGCTCTCCCCCGGTTGTCGTCATTTCCCCAAGTCCGGGTTTCTGCGCCCGCTATTTCAGGAAGTCGAGAACCGCCTCGCGGAACGCCTTGTAATACGGCTTCTCCATCATCATGGGATGCGAGGCGCCGGCGATGACCTTGAGCTGCGAGCCCTCGGCCTTCAGCGTCGCTTTCGCCTCTTCGCAGAGCGCGACGGAAACGTACGGGTCCTTGTCGCCCACGATCAGGAGCGTCGGCGCCTTGATCGACGCGGTGGGGATCAGGCGCTGCTTGTCGTCGACGAGAAGATCGCGCCGCCCGCCGTTCGGGCTGCCCTTGCCGTCATACTTCCAGCAGTTGGACTGGAACGTGGCGACGACGCACGGTTCGGTGATGTCGTAGTCGATGCTCTTGTCGGCCTTCACCTGGAAGTCTCCGGCAGCGTGCTCCCACGTATTCTTGTTGAACGGAACCTTCACCTCGATCGCCGCGAGCCCCGCGACGATCGGCGCGTACAGGACGAGCTTCCGGACCATATCGGGATACTTGGCCGCGAAGCGCCCGCTCGTGACCGTTCCCCAGCTCCAGCCGAGGACGTCGAGCTGTTTGACACCGGACTTTTCGAGGATGAGCTTCGCCGCCGCGGCGATGTCCTCCGCGGCATAGTCGGAATTCGGCATGAAGCCGTCCGTGACCGCCTGCGACGAACCGTAGCCCGCGATATCGAGCGCCCACACGGAATAGCCCTTGGACGCGAAGAAGCGCGACAGGCTGTAATCGCCGGTGTCCACATCGAACTCGTGGGAGGAATACGTCAGCCCGTGAACCAGAAGCAGCGGCTTGTCGCCCTTGGCGCCCTCCGCCTGAATGCACTGGAGATGAAGCTTCACGCCGTTCCGTTCAAGGGGGAACGTCCGGAC
>CAZVUT010000117.1:0-8541 GCA_964630155.1 uncultured Synergistaceae bacterium | reverse complement strand
CCGCAAACATCACGCCGAGCTTGCATTGCGCGGCCGCATTCCCCTGTTCGGCAGCTTTGCGTAGACACTTTTCCTCTTCGGTACTGTCGCGCGCCACGCAGCGACCTTCCGCAAACATCACACCAAGCTTACATTGCGCAGCCGTATTGCCCTGTTCCGCGGCCTTGCGTAGACACTTTTCCTCTTCGACACTATTAAGCGCTATACCGCGACCTTCCGCAAACATCACGCCGAGCTTGCATTGCGCTTCCGTATTTCCCTGTTCGGCAGCCTTGCGATACCATTCCGCCGCTGTCGCATCGTCCCCCACCACGCCGCGACAGTCGTCGTACATCCGGCCGAGATTGCATTGCGCGGCCGCATTCCCTTGTTCCGCGGCCCTGCGCAGACACATTTCCTCTTCCGCACTGTTGAGCGCCACGCAGCGACCTTCAGCAAACATCACGCCGAGCTTGTTCTGCGCATCCACATTCCCCTGTTCCGCGGCCCTGCGGTACCACATAACAGCAAAGGCGTCGTCCCGTGGCACGCCGCGACCCTCCAAATAAACGTCTCCAAGGTAAAGTTGTGAACTTGCGGAACCGCGCTCCGCCGAGAGGATGCACGCCTCCAGATCGAAGCCACCGCCGGAGTGTGCTGTGGTGGAAGGCAGGGTGCGGCCAGCGACAGTTTTCTCTCCGGGAACCCTTGTCGGAATGCTTGCTCCCCAGCCTATTGCTACGCTCCAGACGCGCACAGCCCACTCCGCCATCCTGGTGCTCAGGCCGGTCGCGTTCTCGAAGTTCTTCGTTCGGCGCGCTAACGAGTGTTCCTGTTTCTCCCCCCGGGCGCGATCCTCCTCAAGAAGCGTCGGGATTGCCTGCTTCACCGCCAAATTCAGCGCGATCACGTTTTTCCTGTTTTCATCACCCGGCAACAGATCGCGAAACAGCGATTCGCAACGTTTTGAATTTTTCGGCAAAGCGGGGTTCTCCTGTACCTCCGCGGCAAACTCATCGAGCCACGCCTCTTTCGCTTTGTTCACCGACAGCACCTGTTCGCTTCCCAGTTCATTCAACGCACCACGCCGCGACCGTGTGCGTACACCCGGTCGAGATTGACCTGCACGTCCGTATTTCCCTGTTTCGCGGCCTTGCGATACCACTTCGCAGCCATCGCGTCGTCCCGGGCCACGCCGCGACCATCTTCGTACATCCGGCCGAGATTAAACTGCGCTTCCGCATTTCCCATTTCGGCGGCCTTACGGTACCACATGACAGCCATCGCATTGTCCTTCACCACTCTGCGACCGTCTTCGTACATCCGGCCGAGATTGCACTGCGCGGCAGCATTACCCTGTTCGGCGGCCCTGCGATAGCACTCCAGAGCCTTCGCTTCGTCCTGCCCCACGCCGCGACCATGTGCGTACATCTCACCGAGCTTGTTCAGCGCCTTCACATTCCCCAAGTTTGAGCCCTTGCGGTACCACTCTACAGCAAGGATGTCGTTGCGCGTCACGCCGCGCCCTTCAGAATAAGCGTCTCCAAGGAAAAGACAAGAACTCGCGGACCCTTGTTCCGCCGAGCGGAGGTACGCATCCAGATTCGATTTTTCTCCGGAGTGTGTTGCAGCTACAGGCATAGTGCGGCCGGCGAGTTTTTTTTCTCCGGAAACCGTTGTCGAAATGTATTCTCCCCAGCCTATCGCCACGCTCCATACGCATACCGACCACTCCGCCATCCCGGCACTCAAAGCGGCCGCGTTTTCGAAGTTCTTCGTTCTGCGCGCCAATGAATGCTCCAGTTTCTCCCCTCGGGTGCGGTCCTCCTCCAGTTGCGACGCGATCGCCTCCTTAACCGCCAGACTCAGCACGCTCACTTTCTTTCTGTTTTCAGCACCCGGCAACAGGTCACAAAGCAGCGCTTCGCAACGTCTCGGGTCTTTCAACAACGCGGGATCTTTCCGCACCTCCGCGGCAAGCTCCTCAAGCCAAGCCTCTTTCGCTTCGTTCATCGACGGCGCCATTTCGCTTCCCGGTTCATGCCCAGCAGCAAGCTACGCCTTGATCCGGGCGATGCACGCGCTGCTTCCCTGCATGGGCAGCTCAATCACAGTTCCCGCGCGAAGCGGAACCGACTTTCCTCTCGAAATTTCGCGCTCCGAACCGTCTGTAAAACGCGCTTTCCAGGGCTCGGGGGAGAGGTTCTGGATGCCCCATACGGAGGGGTTGTTCGGATTCTGCCGCAACGCACCCCACTTCACTGAAAACTCCGGCTCCGCATCCGCAGGAGAGCAGAAGTGGCAGCTTTCGAGAGAGAAGTCAGGCTTGAGCACCAGCGTGAAGGAGCCGTAGGGTCCTTTCAGCTCCAGCTTCGGGAACGAAGGCAGATGCTTCGCGCAGTGCCAGCACACGTGGTCGCTCCTTTTTTCGTCCCAGAGGTTCTCGGCCGAACAGTGGGCGCAGAGGACAACGTTGTCGGAGTGCTGAAGGAATGCCCTCGCCCACTCCCCTTCGGGAACTCGCTTCTTCGGATCCTTCAATCCTTCCGTGAAGGCCCGGGTGAAAAGATCTCGCAGCGAAGGCGGGCATATCTCCCAACGCTTTTTCACTGCGGCGTATTTAGGGTCATCGGGCGGCGCGTTGCGCGTATCGGAGGGATCGAAGAGGAATACCGGTTCGTGTCCATAGAGCCGTTTTTTTGCGGGAAGATCCAAGACGGAGACGTTGTACTCCATCGTGCCGTGCATCGGATGGTGCCACATCCACAGTTGGAAGAAGAGGACGGCGAGAGAGTGGAGGTCGGTATCGGTGCAGGGGAGTCCTTCGCCACGTATGATCTCCGGCGCCATGTATTCAATGGTTCCGAGAACCTGCGTCTCAATGGAGCCGTTGATGCCGACGTTGTCGTTGTCGCATATCAGGACGTTGCCGTCGGAGGGGTTGAAGAGCAGGTTTCCGGAGGAGATGTCGCGGTAACAGTATCCGGCGAGGTGAAGCGCCCGGTAGGACTGGGCGGCTAGGAAACTGATTCTGCAGAGGTCGCGCAGACTCGGCTGCGGCTTTTTCTTCCCCTGGACTTCACCGAGTTCCGCAAACGATTGTGTGTCGACCAGGTCCATCACGTAGCCGAAGGTGGAGCCGTCGGAAGGGTCCGAAGCGACGTCGAGCGGCCAGACGAAGCGTTTTCCCGCGCTTGCAGGGCTCTTCGGCGCGCCCTTGGCGCACAGTTCGGCGATAATCTTTCTCTGCAACGGAGTGGCTTGCGAGGGGGTGTACCACTTCAGTGCGCGCGGGCCCTCGGGGGTGTGTACAAGGTAGACGGCGCCCTGCCCTCCTTCGGCCAGTTTCTTTTCTATTCGGAGGTTCCATCCGTACAACTCCGTTGTCAGTGTTTTTCCGCTTGCAAGCGCTCCCATTAGGGGTGTTCCTCCTTACGTTCTGCGAAGGGACGACTGCAAATCCCCCACTTCATCCCGGTTCGCAGTTTCGGTAATCGTCGGACGTTCGAGATATATTCCGGCGAGCGTGATGTCGTCGCCACTTCCATGGTCGGAGAAGCGGTCGAAATACTCAGGGAGCACCCCGTTCGCGGTCGTCGATCCGTAGGCGCGGATGTTGTCACGTATGCCGACGAGCAGATTACGAAATGATTCTTCCTTCTCGTAAGCGTTCCTGAGACCGTCGGTCGAGAGCGTGATCATTGAGACGCCGTTTCGCGGCCGTATCCCGGTCCGGAAGAGACGTGAGGCGTCCTCGGAGCAAAGGGAGTGCGTCTCCCCCGCCACCAGATCGTCCGTTCCCGCGAGCGGGAAAGAAACCTGCAATTCGTTCTTCTCGTCTTTTCCAAGCAGGGCGATATCTCCGTCGCCGATCTGGGCCAGTAGCACGGCGTCGCCGATAAGAGCTGCAACAAGCAGCGTTGTTCCGTAGCGTTTGATGAACAGAGGGTCGGAGAGCGTTGCTTCCGGATCGGCTCTATTTTTCCCGTGTAAGCAAATGAGTTCGCGCCAGAGGCGGCAGAGCATTCTGGGGAAGTGGTCCCTAAAGTTACGGGTGAGATTGGAGACGAGTGCTTCCTTGTCAAGGCATTCCGAATCGGATGGCGACGGCGCCTTCGCTTCGTTTGAAAAGCTGTCGCAGGCGCTTTCCACGTCCTGCCGAACGCCGAGAAGCAGCCATCCGAGCGTCTGCATGGCCGCCTGCAGTGCAAGATGCGCACCAATGTGACTCCTGTCGTGCTGTTTGCTTCCATGCCCGTCGGCCACTGCCGCAAAAAGCATGGGAAAGCCCGATATGGACATGTCTGCCAGTAGATGGGCATCCTGACAGCAGGTTCCGGCGCGTTTGTGGGACGCGCCGCGCCGTGCACAACCGAAGGCGGAGGCGGTGATCCCGAGAGAGGGATCGAGAACAACACCAGGCATCAGAAAACATCCCCTTTGTCGGATAAAACCGGTTGCGGAGGCGTAGAGAGAGCAACGTTCTGGCCGTTATCTTCGTGGACCTTGCTTTTTCCCGCGCTCGCACCGATCGCCGCTGCGGTGCTGGCCCATTTGATGTACTGGACGAGAGTGGCGGCGTTCTGTGCTTTCAGAAGACCCACTTCGGGCTGATTGCAGAACTTCAGCAGTTGCTCTTCGTCGTACTCGCCTTCGTTACCGACGCCGATGGAAAGACGAATCGATTTCTTCCCCCAGGGGATGCTGTCGAGCGCCGCTACTGCGCTTTCGTATTCATCTTCGCCGTCGGTGCAGAATCCGTCGGAGATCAGGATGCAGACCGGCGGATACCCCCTGCGGGGCATCTGCTCGATGTCAAGAGCGTCCACGAGCTTCCGGATCGCCCCGGCCGTCGAGGTCCGCCCCGAAGGCTGGATGTCGTTCCATACGAATTTTTCCAGATCGACGGCTTCGGGACCGATGTGCCACTCTACGTCGCTGGAGAAGCGAATGGCCCTGATCTTCGCCTGGACTTCAGGATGGTTGCCGAGGGCCGATTTGATTTCCGGAACAACTTCCCTGATCGCGTGGTTCAGCGAATTGATCTTGGCGCCGGTCATGGAGCCGGACGCGTCCACCAGGTAGAAGAAATGAAGCGGCCTTTTCGTGACTTCATCCGGAAGCGTCGGTTTTGTGGGCATGACAAATCCTCCTTGGGTTCATGTGGTTTTTCCGTACATTTAAGGCAGAAAAATGCGCCGGACTCTACGCAAAAAAAACGTTCAATGCGCTGAGGCGGACGTCCGGAGCCGTGCAGACAGTCAAATTCTCGGTTTCCTCAAATGTTTGCCGCAACAACGTTTTTCGATCGCCAGTCAAATTCATACAAAGGGTCGGTGGCCCCCACCGCGTCTTTTTGATCCTCATTTGAGATGTACATCAATTCTAAGCAACTGTTCCCGGGAAATCAACTTTAATAATCACTTGTTCAAGATAATTTCTTCAAGAAAAATGAAAAATCCCAGGATCCTTGAGATATCATTGGTTTGCGGCACGAAATCGAAAGACAACCTCTCGAAGAACCTCAAAACCGCCGGGCTGCAAGGATATTCGGGATAGAGAGGACGACTTCCCCGTAGCGGAAATTTTCTGTGTGCCGCAGGCGATTTGTGCGAACGGGCGTCTTCAGGCGCAGGGTAATGCCCTACAATAGGAAGCGGCATTTTTCCCGGAACCTGCGGAAAACCGGCAAACGACAAACTCGAAAGGCGACAGGCGCAACCCCCTGTAGGGGTTTTCCCGGGAAGGTTCCTTATCGCTGTCCGACCACAAACATTTCATCAAAATCTTGTCATTCTTCGATCCCGACGCTATACTCTCGCCGAATCGGCCGGAGAAAACGGCACATGGAGGATATCCGCATGCGTATTCTGATACTCGGCGCCAACGGCTTCATCGGATCGCACCTCGTCGAACGCCTGCTTGACGCGACAGACTGGGACGTTACCGCATTCGACCTGAACGGGGACAATCTGGACGCTTTCGCCTCTTCGAGGCGATTTTCCTTCACGAAAGGCGACATTTTCGAAGCGGACGGATGGATCGACGCCCGGGTGCGCGACCACGACATCGTCCTGCCCCTGGTGGGGGTCGCCAAACCCGCCTACTACGTCATCCACCCCGTGCGCACGTTCGAGCTGGATTTCGAACAGAACCTCAAGATCGTCCGGATGTGCGTCGCGCACCGGAAACGCGTGGTCTTCCCGTCGACGTCAGAGGTGTACGGCATGAGCCCGGACGCGGAGCTTCACGAGGACGCGAGCCCCCTCACCGTCGGGCCGATTTCCGAGATGCGGTGGATCTACAGCGCGTCAAAGCAGCTCATGGACCGCGTTATCGCCGCATACGGACAGGAAGAGGGCCTCAGGTACACGCTCTTCCGGCCGTTCAACTGGATCGGTCCGAGGCTCGACACCTTCGAGGACGCCGATACCGGCTCGGCGAGATCGATCACGCAGTTCGCGCACGACGCGCTGACACATCGCCGGATCACGCTCGTCAACGGCGGGGCGCAACGGCGAAGCTTCACCTACATCGACGACGGCATCGACGGGCTCGTCGCCATCCTGAAAAACGAGGACGGGCGCGCCGAAGGGCAGATCTTCAATATCGGCAACCCGGCGAACAACGCCTCGATACGGGATCTCGCGGAGCTGCTGCTCGACGTGATGCGCGAGTTCCCGGCCTTTCGCGACGCCGCGCGCGAGACGCAGCTCGTCGACCAGCCCGCGGCGCAGTTCTACGGGGCAGGATACGCGGACATGCAGAACCGAACGCCGTCCATCGAGAAGATCACGAACCTTCTCGGATGGCTCCCGAAGGTCTCCCTGCGCGAGGCCGTCCGCCTCACACTTGCCGCGATGGTTCCGAATGACTGACGTAACGCTCGGCGTCAAGGTCGACGTGGATACCCTCCGGGGCTACCTGGAAGGCGTCCCCGCGCTGCTCGATCTCTTCCGGAAACGGGGGATCCGGGCGTCGTTCTTCTTTTCCATGGGGCCGGACAACTCCGGAAAGGCCATCCGCCGCATCTTCCGCAGGGGGTTTCTCGCGAAGATGCTTCGGACGAAGGCGCCGAGCACCTACGGCCTGAAGACGCTCCTGTACGGAACGCTGCTTCCCGCGCCTCAGATCGTTCCCGCGAATCCCGACATCCTCCGCAGGGCGGTCGCCGAGGGGCACGATTGCGGCGTTCACTGCTGGGATCACGTCAAGTGGCAGGACTGCCTGCCGCGCCTTCCCGAGGACGAAATCCGGCGGGATTTCGCAAAGGCGATGGATCTTTTCGAGTCCGTGGCGGGACGCCGCGCGAAGGCCTGCGCCGCACCGGGCTGGCAGACGACGCCGACGAGTTTTTCCGTCCAGGACGAATTCGGACTGGACTATGCGAGCGACGTCCGCAAGGGGCGTCACCCCTTCTATCCGAAGGTGGGCGGACGCTCCTTCAAGACGCTCCAGCTTCCGACAACGCTGCCGACGCTCGACGAGGCGTATGGCTCCATGCCGGAGGCAGATCTTCCGGAGTTTTTCGCCGGGCAGGTGCAGCCCGGTTTCAACCTGCTCACCATCCACGCCGAAATGGAAGGGCTGGGCCAGAGGACGATCTTCGAGCGGATCCTCGACGCCTTTTCGGGGAAGAACGCGATCTTTTCGGCGCTCGACCGGATAGCGTCGCAGTGCGGGAAGGGTCTCGTTCCCGTCTGCGGCGTGGCGATCGGGCGGCTCGAGGGACGGGCGGGAACACTGACGATACAGACGACTGCATGCGAGGAGGAACAGCGATGAAACTGGTTGTTGTGGGAACGGGGTACGTCGGGCTCGTGACGGGCGTCTGTCTCGCGAAGTTCGGAAACGACGTGACCTGCATCGACTCGAACGAGCAGAAAATCAAATCCCTGAGACAGGGCGTCGTCCCGTTCTACGAACCGGGGCTTGCCGAGATCATCGAAAACACGACCGAATCGGGACGGCTCTCATTTTCCACGGACCTCGCTGCGGCCGTTCACGACGCGCTGATGTGCTTCATAACGGTCGGAACGCCCTCGCTGCCCGATGGAAGCGCCGATCTGAACGGCGTCGAAACCGTCGCCCGGACGATCGGCCGGATGATGGAGGACTACAAGCTCGTCGTCGTCAAGTCGACCGTTCCGGTATCCACGTGCGGCCGCGTCCGGAACGCCATCGAGGAGGAGCTTCGCGCGCGCGACAGGGACATTCCCTTCGACGTGGCATCGAACCCGGAGTTTCTGCGGGAAGGCAACGCGGTGCGCGACTTCCTCGAACCCGACCGGGTCGTCATGGGCGTTGATACGGCCCGCGCGGAAGAGTGCATGCGCAAGCTCTACTCGTTCCTTCCTCTCGAGAAGTGCATCGTCATGGACGTTCATTCGTCCGAAATGACCAAATACGCCGCGAACTCGATGCTCGCGACGCGAATCTCGTTCATGAACGAGATGGCCGCGATCTGCGAGCGTGTCGGCGCCGACGTGGAAAAGGTCCGCGTCGGGATCGGCTCCGACCCCCGGATCGGGTACCAGTTCCTCTCGCCCGGCTGCGGGTACG
>CAZVUT010000116.1:0-8635 GCA_964630155.1 uncultured Synergistaceae bacterium | reverse complement strand
CGTGATCGAGATGCGGACGCCGAGCGTCTTTTCCATCTCCGCCGCGAGCGTGCGCCCGGTCAGATCCGAGGCCCCGCCCGGGCTCCAGGGGACAATGACGTTGATCGGCTTCACCGGCCACGCTGCAAACGCCGTCCCGGCCATGAGGAAGAGAACCGCCGCCGACAGAAGAACCCGCAATGCGCGATGCGTTTTCATTTCCTCCAATTCCCCCTTCAATTCCAGAATGGAATGTATGCCGCGTGTATTGTATCATTCTTCCCAAAAGTCCGCCTGCTCGCCGCAGGGCCGGAAATCCGACACGATTCATTATTCGCCCGTTCGTCCGCAGCAATAATGTATAATGCATTTCGTAAACATTGCATCAGTCCCGCCGGGCGTCCGTTTTTCATCGCGATCCATCCCCTGCTGACGCGCCCATCGATGCCGGAGAGAGGAGAACCGAATTCCATGACGGACAGGCGAACGAGAGACGAGGCCTTTACAGCGGAGGAAAAATCGCGCGAACCGGAAGTTTTCTTCGACAGGGACGCCGTTTTCAACCAGATCGCGGAGCTGAGTCGTACGTTTCTCTGGCAGATCGACGCCGACGGAACGCTCACATACCTGAGCCACGCCGTGGAATCGCTCCTCGGGTATCGCCCGGACGAACTCGTCGGACGCACCCGATATCGGGACCTGCACCCGGAGAACGTGAACGCGGCGCTGATACATGAGGCCTCCGCGAGATTCGGAAGAAAGGAGCCGTTCCGGAATGTGGTGAACCCGATCCGGACGAAAAACGGAGCCGTGTTGTGGTTCTCGGCCAACGGCGTTCCGCTGTTCGACGGCGAGGGAAACCATTGCGGCTATCGGGGAACGAATACCGACATCACCGAGTACAAGAAAATGGAAGAACGGCTCCACGAAAGCGAGCGAAGCTATTCCGCGATCGTGGAGAACTCGCCGCTCGGCATCATGCTTCAGAACCCTCACGGGACCATCGCCTACGCGAACGCCGCCTTCGCGCGGATGCTCGGCGTCGGTCCGCAGGACGTCGCCGGACGCTCCTACCCCGATCTGGTCCATCCGGACGACCGGACGGAAAGCCTTCGCCGGATCGAGAGAAACCTGGCGTCGAACGATCCACTTCCGCTCCGCGAGTTGCGCCTCGTGCGTCCGGACGGCCGCGAGATCGTCGTCGAGGCCACGGCCGCTCCGATCGAACGGGAAGGCCGTCCGTTCATCATCAGCGTGTTTCAGGACATCACCGAACGCAAGCGCTTCGAACGCCTGCTCGTCGCGGAGGCCGAGGAGCTGAAGCGCCACCAGGAGGCGATCGTCGCCTGCATGGCGATCCTCGCCGAGTTCCGCGACCGCGGAACGGGAGAGCACATCGTCCGGACGAAGGAATGCGTCCGGCTTCTTCTCGAACGCTCCGGAGGCGAAACACGGTATCCCCCCGAGCACATTCCGCTTCTGCGACAGGCGGCGGCGCTTCACGACATCGGAAAGGTCGGAATTCCCGACATGATTCTTCTCAAGCCGGGAAAGCTGACGCCGGCGGAATTCGACATCATCAAGCAACACCCCCGGATCGGAAGCAGCGTGCTTCGAAGCGCGGCGGAAATCCTCGGAGAGGTTCCCTTCGTCACCTACGCGCGGCAAGTCACGGAATTCCATCACGAGAAATGGGACGGTTCGGGCTATCCGAACGGGCTGAAAGGGGAAGAAATCCCCCTTGTCGCCCGAATCATGGCGATCGCGGACGTCTACGACGCGCTCGTGACGGAGCGACCTTACAAGAGGCCGATCTCCCACGACGAGGCGGTCGCCGTCATCGCGGCGGGATCCGGAAGCCATTTCGACCCGCGGCTCGTCGAGGTCTTCCTCGAATGCGCGGACGAATTCGACGCGATCGCGAGGAAAAACGCGTAGGCCCCCTACGATCCGTAGCATGAGGAGCCAGGAGGGGGACATCTACGCGCTCCTGCTGACCACCGACGACGCGGAGAATAAGGCGCTCTTCGCCGATATCGGGCAACGCAGGAACAACGTGGATTCCTGCCTCGAAGCCCTCGCGAAGGCGAACCTCGACGCGTCCGACAAAGAGCGCCTCGAAAAAATGAAGGGACTGTTGCAGACGTTCCGGCGCAACGCCGCCGGGACGCTGGAGCTGGCGGCCGCGAACAAGAACGCCGAGGGATACGACCACTTCCGGAAGACTGTCCTGCCGACATTCGACGAATATCAAAAGGAGCTTCGGCTCTTCGTCGAGGACAAGCGAACGGACACGAAGTCCCTCAATACGGCGAACGAAGCGGACGCGGCAACGGCGATCCGCCTGATCGTGGGAATCTCCCTCGGAGCGGTCCTCCTCGCGGTTCTTCTGGGACTCTTCATCGCGTCGCGGATCTCGAAGCCCCTGAACCGGCTGCGCGAGGGCGTCGAGCGCTTCGCGACGGGCGACCTCGCCGTGGAGTTCGAGTCGGACGGAAAGGACGAAGTCGCCCGGATGGGCGCCGCGCTCGAGACGATGGCCGACAGGCTCCGCGACTCCATGAAGTCCATCTTCGAGGTCTCGAAGCGTCTGGGAGAGAACGCCGAAGAGTTCTCCGCGCTCGCCGAGGAGAGCAACGCGGGCGTCGAGGAAGCCCGGGCGGGAGAGGCGGGGCGTGGCTTCGCGGTCGTTGCGGAAGAGGTCCGGAAGCTCGCGGAGGAAAGCAACGGGGCGGCGAAGAAGATCGCGGACCTTGCGGGGATCATCACGAAAGACCTGGACAAGGTCGTCGCGGCGTCGGAAAACAACGCGAAGGACTCGCGGGAATCGAGCGGACTGACGCGCGAGACGCAGGAGACGATCCGGCGGATGATGGAGGCGTTGTCGGCGATCTCGGGAGCGACGCAGGACCTTGCGGCGGTATCGGAAGAGTAGGCGGCGTCGAGCGAGGAGATCGCGACGGCGGTTCAGAACATCGCGTCGCGGGTGGGTTCCGCAGCGTCGTCGTCGGAGACGGTCCGGGGGCAGGTCGCCGAGGTGGCGACGTCCGCCGAGCGGGTGGCGAAAGGGTCCGTGGATCTCGCGGGGCTGTCCGCGGAGCTTCAGAAGCTTGTCAGCTTCTTCCGGTTTTCGAAGGAACGCGGGGCGGGGCTCGTCGCGCTCGGCGCCCCGAAGAAATAGCGCGGACGGATCGTCGACACCCGAAACGATCGGCACGAAAAAAGGCCGTTCCCTCGTGAAGGGGGAACGGCCCGAACGTCCCGGGAAGCGGTCAGCGCTTCGTGCGACGCAGGTCCGTGACGGTCGCCCAGCTCTTTGCGCCAGGCTCGACATGGTAGATGCACATCTCCCGCCAGTTCAGGGCCAGTTCGGCGCGGACGAAGCCGTCGACGCCCTCCGTGAAATAGACGGCGAGATCTTCGGAATCCGTCCCGGCGCCCACGGAGCCCGCGATCGGCTTCGAGTATTTCGTGCCGTCCGGATAGCTCGCCTCCATGTAGCCGCTGAAAACATCGCCGCTCTGCGCCTGGAAGACGTACACGGCCTTCCCGCGCTGATCCTGGTTCCCCTGCTGGCTCATCGCCAGAATATACCCCACCCAGCGCCCCACGAGGTTCGGAACGTCTCCGGCGAACGCCGTCGAAGCGGACAACGCAAGAACGAGAAGCACGAATATCGCACATATCTTTCTCATTTATACAGCACCCCCGTGCACCGTGGAATTCCGGTCTGTCCGCGAATTATAGCATGACCGTCCGCCTCTCCGCATTTCACGCGACGGACGAGCCATTGACGCTGATGCATTGTCAGGGCGGATCACAGGCGTATGTTTTCGACCTCCCTGTGGCGAAGGACGCGGCGCGAGATTATACTTCATTATGGATACAAATTGTCCGGAGGTTCGACGACGCCGTCCCTTCCGGCAAAGAAAGCGCTGCGCGAAAGGGCGTGATACCCGAAGACGCGATGAACCGTTCTCCGTCGAATCAAACGTCAGACATAGGAGAGGATTTCATGGACGAAACGAAGAAACGCGGCGGATGCGAACGAATCCGCCGGCGGTGCGCCGGGTTTTTCGCGACGGCGGTCGTCGTCGCAGGCGCGCTGTGTATGGCGGTCCCGGTTCCGGCGATCGCGGCCGAGGATCACGTCGAACCGCTCGGGACGGGGTACCAGAACGTCGTCGTCCCGAAGCACCGGGCGATTATCTCATTCATGGACGCCGATTACGGCCTCAAGACCTATCGCGGCCAGGCGGCGGACCCGGAGACGGACCTTTCGAAGTACTACGGCTCGAACGTCATGGCGAGTACGAAATCGGATCTCGGCGTTTCCGGCAACGACAACAGCCGCGTCTTCTCCCAGACGCAGGCGTTCGGCGTCGTTCCCCAGACCAGGACGATCGCCGGAGACTTCATGGGGCAATCGATCTTCGAGAAGGTCCCCACAGGGATCATCTGCACGTCGTACCTGACGAAGCAGGACAGCGACGGCGACACGACCGACTTCTGGCTGGAGCTGACCGGACGGTCGGAATCCTCCGGGACCGTGGGCCGCATCGGCCGCGTCAAGGTCACGGGCATCAAGAGGCCTTATTTCAAGTACAAGTTCAACGCGGACGGCTCCCACGTCGACGCGCCGGCGCTCGACCGGAACGTGGCGCACGACATGGTCGCCTGGGACTGGAACAAGGACGGGTACACCGACTGGCTGGTGAACTATATCACCAATCCGGACGGAAAAGACGACCATAAAAATACGAAGATCGCGCTTCTCTTCATCGACGGCAAGTCCCTGTACGACGCCTGCCGCGGAACGGGAAGCGTCAAGGTCTGGACCGGGCCGTGGATCGAGTACACCACGGGAGACGACGTCGTCGGCGGTCTGACGACCAAGAAGCCGCCAAACAGCAACCGCATGGCCATCGGCGACATGGACGGCGACGGGAACCCCGAGGTCGGCCTTTACTACACCAAGGTCCAGGGGGGCGGCTTCGGCACGAATCACGACAACAGCCTGAAGCTCCTTCGCCTGACGTATGACGGCTCGGGCGATCCTGCATGGAACTTCTTCTGCGAGATGTGGACGGACGTCGGCCAGTGGCACGTGCAGTACGACAGCGTCGCCACAGCCATGGGCGACATCGACGGCGACGGATGCGACGAAATGGCCGTGTTCCACGGCACCGCGGGCACTTCGGCGAGTTCGTCGACGCTCTACCTCGATATTTTCAAGATCGTCAACGGAGAGGTCAAGAAGATCGTCAGGGGCGCGGAGGTCGGATCGACCGCGCAGCTCGCGAACGCGTCCACCCCGGCCGTCGAGGCCGCGATCGCGGACCTCGACGGAGACGGATTCGGCGAGCTGATCCACATCCACACGCAGGAGGACCAGGCCACGCGGCTTCACATCAACATCCACAAGTGGCCCGTCACGGGCGGCGCCGTCGTCATCACGGACGCGGGGAGCCGGCACGGCTACTACCTGACCGACAAGGACAGCGGCTGGAAGATGGACGACGACCACGCGCGCTTCTCGATTGCGACCGGGATGTTCCTGTACCCCGACACCGAAAAGCTCCGGAAGCAGATCGGCCTCGTCTCGACGCTCGACGGATCGTCCGGGAAGGACGGCGTCCGCTGGGGGATCTTCTCGTGGGACGAGTCGGCGGGCCTGAAGCTGATCGCCAAGGGGACGAAGGCCGACGGACAGCTCGACTGCAACGTCGTCCCGACGATCACGGCGGCCGACCTCGACGACGACAGCATGGTCCTCGGCCAGCCGACGGGCTTCACCGTGTATGACAACATCGAGCCGATCTTCATCGTCCAGGCGCCGCCGAGGCACTGGGACACGGTCGCGAGCGGCGACGGGCAGCGGACGATGGACGCCTTCGCCGTCCTCAACGGCTACTCGACGTCGGTCACCGGAAAGACGACCGACGCGCAGGGGACGAGCACCACGAAGACAAGCTCGGGGCACTGGGGCGCCTCCGCGGGCTTCACGGTGGCGAAGAACAACCTCTTCAAGGAAAACACGAAGATGTTCGACGCGGGCGTGAAGTACGCGGGCGAGGCCGTCGCGAAGAACACCGAGTCGAAGACCGTGACGACCACGACGAACCTCACGGCGACGGCGCAGTACGACGACCAGATCTACTACCGCGCCAACACGCACGACGTCTGGCGCTACCCGGTCCTCGCGCCCGAGTCGCAGGCGTTTGTGGTCAGCGGCGACCAGAAGTACCGCAAGTTCGTCCAGTTCATCGTCCCGCAGGTGATCGAGTCGAGCTTCGCGCCGACGTCCGGAAAGGAAGTCGACTGGTACGAACCCCGGCACAACGGGCTGAACCTCTTCTCGTACCCGAAGAAGCTCGAACAGACCCGCGACTATCCGCAGGGCGCCTCGACGAAGCCCGCGGACGATTTCTGGAAGGACATCAACGGAACCGTCCTCGCCAAGAGCACGGGACAGGTCATGGGCAACGTCGACAGCGCGTCGTACAACTTCACGATCGAGGTCAAGGAGCACCAGGAAGAACTGAAATCGCTGAAGAACACCGTGTCCGCCTACGCGAACCTCAACCTGCCCGCGTGGGGCGTGGCGATCAAGAAGGTCTTCAGCTTCGGCCTGACCGGGGACTACACCTACGGGACCGACACGATCACGACGTCCGACCGGAGCAAGCTCGGCGGCATCACGGTCTCCTGGCCGGGCGTGTCGAGCTACGTCAGCCCCTCGGGAATGACCCCCGGAGACCAGCAGTTCACGGTCGACGCGGCCATCTACACGAGCGACGCGGGCGCGCTTTCCGTCGCCTACGCCGTGGCGAACCTCTATAAAAAGTACTCCGCGATCTGGGGCGACACGTCCCCCTACAACGCGACCGCCGATCCGGCCCTGAACCTGCCGCGGCAGTGGGTCATCAACGCGGGCAAGTGGCAGGCGAACCCCTTCCCGGGCGACGCGAGCCGCATCCGGGGCCTTGTCTTCCAGGAGGCGTCCATCGTCGAAAAAAGCGGCGTGAGCGGACAGGCCCTGCCCATCAACACGCAGGTCCACGCGACGATGCGCGTCTACAACTACAGCTTCGTCCCGACCGGAAAGGTGACGGTCGCGTTCGCCTTCCAGCCGATCGCGTCGAGCCATGAGGATCCGGACGTCACGAAGGCGAAGCCCCTCGGGTCGACGACGATCCTGTCGATTCCGGGCCGCGACAGCGGAACGAGCAACAACTGGCAGGATCTCGGAATCACCTTCACGACGCACGCGACGCAGACGGCGGGATACCTCCATATTTCGCTCACGACCGACGGAGGGAACCTGCAAACGAACAACGACCACGGCCAGATTCTCGTCGGCGTCTACGACCCGGAGCAGCAATCGGTCGCCGCGAGCGTAGCGAGCACAGCGAGCCCCGTCGCGAGCGGAGACGGCTCGCGGTTCCTCCGGACGCAGTCGAACGGCCGGAGCCTCGCCATCGTTCCGGACTCGATGTCCGTCCGGCCGCTGAACGCGGACGGCACGTTCGGAAGCGAAACCCATGAACTCGCTCCAGGACAGACGGCGGTCGTCCAGGCGACGATCCGGTTCACCGACGCGCAGGGGACCGCGCAGAGTTCGCTCCTCAACGCCTCGGTCTACCTCCGCAACGCGAGCGGATTCGTGAGCCATAAAACCGTTCCGATGCTCCAGAACGGAGAGGAGTATGTTGTTCAGATGCTCTACACGGCGCCCGGCTCTGCGCAGACCGTGCCGCTGCGGATGATCGCAGCGTCCTCCGTCCTGCCGGCCGCGGACGACGAGAACCCGTCGGGACGCATCGCGACGAAGGTCCTGACCGTCGGCGACACCGGAAGCGGATCGGGCGGCGGCTGTTCGACCGGCCTTGCGCCGGTCGCGGCGTTCCTCGCGCTGCCGCTGGCGCTCCTGTTCCGAAAGCGCTGAAACGAAAACGAAACAAAGAGGCGCTCCCCTTCGGGGGAGCGCCTCTGTCAATGGACAGCGAAAATGTCACCCCTAAAGGCGGAAAATGGGACAGGGAAAATGTCATCCCTGTCTCGTTTTCGTTCATGAGACTCTTACGCCGTAAATGATTTCCATAAGATCCGCCGCTGATTCTTCAAGCGGATTTGAATCGTCGTATATCACCCTTCCGGGTGAGCGTTTCATCCATTTCGCGCGCCATGGATGGTCTTTCGCGGGCTTTAGGGGCGTTGGGACCCCCGGAGCCGCTGCTTTCTCCGGGTTCTTTCCGTCGTCTTTGACATTCGTCTCCGTCCGGCATGAGGGAATCAGCCCGTACACCGGTCCCTTGTCCTCGCAGCGTCTCAAGGCATACAGGGAGCCGTCCATGGTGCAGATGACCGTGACGACTTCTTTCTTCCCCAGAAGAACAATCCGCCCCCCGGAATCCGTCAGCTGGTACTTCCCTCCGTTCCAGGATATTTCCGACCCAGCGGAAGCTTTCCTTTCGTCCCGGCTTCCCAACAGGAGGCGAAGCTTCTCGGGCTCGGGACACGGAAGGAACGCCGTCGCTTTCTCCGCCGCGTCCCGGGCGAAAAGGGTGTTGTGACGTTCGAGATACCCGGGAAGAAACGCGTTCGCCTCCTCGATCGTCCCTATCCCTGCAATCCGCATCTCCACCACAAGACG
>CAZVUT010000115.1:0-8735 GCA_964630155.1 uncultured Synergistaceae bacterium | reverse complement strand
GCCTTCCGCTCCCGGTATTTTTTCACCGCGAACATGACCTGCATGGGTTTCAGGGGAATCGTCGTCGTTTCGCTCAGTTTGATCGCGATGTTCGAGTAGCTGACGCCTTCGCGGTTCAGTTTCTCCATGTACTCGAGAATGTCCTCGTCCAGAATCCGCGCCAACGCTCCACGCCCGGTTTTTCCCTCAAGTGTCTTGAGGGCTTCCATGATTGCTTCCTTTTGCGACATATCAACGCCTCCATCCTTTTGGTAAAAGAGATATCTCCGATTGAATTTGGCTCCGACAGATTCCACATAATGACAATCCGAAATATGATCTGCGCGACACAATATCATGTCCAAACGAATAATGCAATACGACGCCATACATTGAACGCATAAGTACGTATGCGTCGTAGAGGAGTCGATATGTATGCGACAAGAGCAATCCACACGAAGTCTTCCGTAATGTCGTGAAATCGTTACGTCGCCTATTTCGGGAAAAAATACGTCGTATTCTTTCGGAAGAAATTGGACAAACAGATTTTCAAACGAAAAAAGTGGTCGGTTCGGGGACGGCGTCGGGCGGGCTCGCGCCGTATCGTTCGATGTTGAGCCTGTCCGTGAGCGTGAAGCGCTTTTATGCGCATGCGTTACGTTTTTTTTACGTTTACGATCGGGGGGATTTTGTTGACGCAACCCTCCGTTGTCACTAGAATCTAAATCGGCTCGTAAAGAAGCGTTTCAAAGTTCGGAGCAAGGAACGACAGAAAGTGCGATCTATCACCAAAACCCTAAGGAGGGATAGAAAGTGAAGAGATTTTTGCTTGTACTGTTGGTTCTCGCTGCACTGACCTGCACATTGTTCGTCCAGGGGGCTTCCGAGGCGGCGCCGAAGAACGCCGTGTTGCGCGTCATCACCTGGTCGGGATACGCTCCGCAGGAACTTCTCGACAAGTTCACGAAAGAAACGGGATACAAGGTTGAAGTCACCCTGAGCAACAACGAAGAGATGATCAGCAAGCTCCGCGCCACCCGCGGCGGCGGTTTTGACCTCGCGCAGCCCTCTCAGGACCGTATTTCCTCCGTCGTCAAGCAGTACAAGATCTATCAGCCCATAGACTTCTCGAAGATCGACGAAGCACAGATCGATCCCTCCCTTCTCAAGGCCGTCAAGCAGAACACGCTCGTCGACGGCAAGTCCTACGCCGTTCCGCACGTCTACGGAACCGAGGGGCTGGTCGTCAATAAGGCCAAGGCGCCCGACATCAAGGACTTCAAGGATCTTCTCGATCCGAAGTACGCCGGACGGGTTTCGTACCGCCTGAAGCGCCCCACGCTTATCGGCATGGGCTTCTCGCTCGGCCACAATCCGTTTGCGCTGTATAACGACAAGGCCGGATACCAGAAGTTCCTCGACGAGATGGAGAAGAAGCTCATCGCCGGCAAGCCGGTCGTGAAGACGTACTGGGATAACGGAGACCAGCTGCTTCAGCTGCTCCGCTCCGGGGAAGTCTGGGCCGCGTCCGCGTGGGAGCAGGCGGGATGGAAGCTCCACGCCGAAAATCCGGATATCGACTACATCGCTCCGGCCAGCGGCGCGCTTGGATGGGTTGACACGTTTGCGATACCCGCCAAGTCGGAGAACCTTGAAGGGGCGTACGCGTACATCAATTTCATGCTGAAACCCGAAAACGCGGCCTTCTTCACGAACCGCGAGACCTACGGAACGGCTTCCAAGAATGCGGTGAATCACCTGAACCCCGATATCAAGGCCAACTTCACCCGCGGCCTGCCTCCGGAAGTCCTGGCGAAGATCAACTGGTATCCCACCGTTGCGGCGGGCATCGAGGAGATGGAAGGGAAGACGCTCGACAAGGTGAAGGCAGCCAGATAGACGATACCCCTCTTGTAGATTCTGCAGACGTCATATTCCATGACCACCGGCGATCCATTCAGGCGACCGCCGGTGGTTTTACATTGAGGTGACCGACACATGCGCATTGCTCTGTCAGTACAGAACCTCACCAGGCGATTCGCGGACTTCACCGCCGTGAACGACGTCTCGTTCGATGTGGAGGACGGGAAATTCTTCTCCATACTGGGGCCATCGGGATGCGGCAAGACCACCCTGTTGCGGATGATCGCCGGTTTCTACAGGCAGGACAGCGGAACGATCCTCTTCAACGGAGTCGATATGGGGGACGCCGCTCCCAACAAGCGCCCGGTGAATCTGGTTTTTCAGAATCTCGCGTTGTTTCCCATGATGAACGTCTACGAGAATGTCGCGTTCGGACTGCGCCGGAGAGGAGAGAAAGGGGCCGCGGTGGATCGCAAGGTTCGGGATGTTCTCGAACGGGTGGGGTTGCCTGACGCGGGAGAGAAACAGGTCAGCCAGCTTTCGGGCGGCCAGAAGCAGCGGATCGCCATCGCGCGGTGCCTCGTGCTGGACCCGACCGTTCTGCTGCTCGACGAACCGCTCGGGGCCCTCGACGCCAAGCTTCGGGAACACATGAAGATCGAGTTGAAAACGCTTCAGGCGAATGTCGGAACGACGTTCGTCTACATCACCCACGATCAGTCCGAAGCGATGGTCATGAGCGACAGGGTCGCGGTGATGAACAGGGGCGTATTCGAGCAGATCGGCACGCCCCAGGAGCTGTATCATCATCCGAAATCATCGTTCGTCGCCCAGTTCGTCGGAAGCAACAACAAGCTTCCTGTGACGCTCCGGAGGGATATCCACGGCGCGATACTCGCGCGGTACGGCGCCGGCCTCGATCTTCGGCTCTCGGATGTTTGCGGCGACATCGATGCAAACGAACCGTACGATATGTTCGTGCGTCCGGAGGCCATGGTGATCAACCCGGATGCCGCCCAGACGAATTTCAACTCCATTCCGGTCACGGTGAAGGCGATCCTGTTCGACGGAGGGAACAGCCGCCTGCTGGTTTCTCCGGAAGGAACGAGCGACGAGCTGGTCGTGATGCTGCCGCAGACGAGGCAGTTCGACCACATTCAGGCGGGCGACAGAATCCGCGTCGGCTGGGATGCAGCCGTATCCCTGTGCTTCCTGAAGAGCGACTGGAAGTTATACGATGAAAAATAAACATGGCATCAGTCTCGGTTTTCTCTTTTTCTTTCTGCCGGTCGCGCTGTGGCTGTCGCTGTTGATCGTTCTGCCGCACCTCGAGTTGCTCCGCCTCTCCTTCACGTCCACAAGCCATGAGGGCCTCACGCTCACCAATTACATGGCGTTTTTTACCGAGCCGATCTACTGGCTGACCTTCGTCCGGACCGCGGCGTATTCGATTCTGGTGACGTTTCTGGTGATGGTCATCGCCCTCCCGGTCTCCTTTTACATAACGAAAGTGGCCCGGGTCCGCACCGGCGGCTTCCTGATGATGCTCGTCCTCGTTCCCTTCTGGGTGAGCGAGCTCATACGCGTGTACGGATGGATCATCCTGTTGCGGGAAAGCGGCGTGATCAACCGGTTCCTTGTCTCGACGGGCCTGTTCCGGCAACCGGTCGAGATGCTGTACAACGACATCACGATGGTGATGGGGCTGGTCTACACGAGCATGCTGTTCATGGTGGTTCCGATCATCGGGGTGATGGACGCGCTTGACGATTCGCTCATCGAGGCGGCCTACGATCTCGGGGCTTCGAAGATCGCGATCTGGCGCACCATTATCATTCCGCACTGCACTCCGGGAATGGTTTCGGGCGGGATTATCGTCTTCATGCTGGTTCTGGGAAGCTATCTCACACCCAACTTGATGGGCGGCAAGAATTCCCTCTGGTTCACCGAACAGATCTACAACCAGATCATCCTGTATTTTAACTGGAATCAGGGCGCCGCATTCGGCTTCCTTCTGCTTGTCCTGTCGTCGCTGATCATCTGGGTGGGGCTCCGGCTCACCGGCCAGAACCTCAGGGAGGTGGTCAAATGATCCGGACGCTGCCTTCTTCGAAAGCGTACAAACACGGGTTTCACCTGTTCATTTTCGCGTACTTCTTCGTCCTCTTCGCGCCGCTTGTGGTGACGATGGTTCTGGCCTTCAACAATTCGATGTATCCGTCGCTTCCCTGGGAGGGGTTCACGCTCGACTGGTTCTTCGGCGACGGTCCCCAGAAGTACGGAATCTTCCACGACGAGACGAACCTTCGGAGCCTCGCGACGTCGTTTCGCGTCGCTGTGGCCGTGACGGTGATCTCGACGTTCCTGGGAACCTGCGCGGCGTTTCTTTTCGAGCAGGAGAACTTCCGGTTCAAGGGCGTTTTGTACTTCCTCATGATCGCTCCGCTGGTCATCCCCGGCGTCATTCTCGGCATTTCGATCCTGATGTTCGCCAATTCGGTGGGGATTGCGATCGAGAACCTCTTCGGCGTTTACGCGACCTGGCTCGTTCCGGGATTCTGGCTGGTGGTGCTCGGGCAATCGTCCTTCATTTCAACGATTGTCGCGCTTGTGGTCTCCGCGCGTCTGAAGAAGTTCGACCGTTCGCTGGAAGAGGCTGCGTACAACCTCGGAGCGAACAGGGCCCAGGTGCTCTGGTTCATCACCCTCAGGTATCTGCGTCCCTCGATTATCGGCGGGGCTGCGGTGGCATTCCTCATGTCCTTCGAAAACTTCAACACAACGATATTCACGGTGGGGTCGCAGGCGACCCTGCCGATCAACATGTACATGCAGGTGCGCGACGGATCCACGCCGGTCATCAACGCGATCTCGTTCCTGCTGATCATGGGAACGTCGATCTTCGCGGTGGCCAACCTCTACATGAAAAACAGAAAAGCCGACTGAGCCTCGCGCTCGTCGGCTTTTTCCTTTCCTCTTCCTTCGGATCAGACGGACGCTTCCCCTTTTTCGAGATCGCGTGTCGCGATGATGTCGACGCCGCTGCCGCAGGCGTCGGCAAGGATGATCTGCCCGATGGTCACCGGAGCGGGAACGACGAGTCGCGCTGCTTCGCGGGAGATGTCGAACAGGCGGTCTTTCGGAACGGGCCCCCGGCTTCGGACGGGGCAGACGGGGAGCCGGCCCCCGGAGACGCGGACCGTGGTCGCGAAGACGCGCACGGGGCTCGATATTTCCGTCCGCGCGAACTGAACGGCCCGGGGGCAGGCGTTTCCCTCGACGGAAAGAAGCTCTTTGTCGCGGATCGTGACCTTGAGGTCGCATCCGACGGGGCATCCGACGCAAATCATGCTCAGGACGCGCTCTTCCATGACGATCATGCCTCCTCCGCGTCGACGGTGATGGTTGTGACGGCCTCGGGCAGCGCCCGCAGGTCCGCTCCCGCGAGGCGGATCTCGTTCATTTCGCCCGGGCGGACATAGCGGTGTTTCTGCTCGAAGAGTCCGTGATCCGCGAAGATACGGCACCGTTTTTCGATGGGGCGCGCGACGCGGAAGTAGATGACAGCGTCGCTGCTTCCGGTGATAGCCTGGGGTGAGAAGAGACGGACGTTTTTGCCCCCGCGGATTTCGATGCGCCGCTCCGGCATGCGAAGGCTTCCGGCGGCGTACAGCGCCGCGTTGCGTCCCGCGGCGAACCCCTCCTGACTGACCCAGTCGGCGAGGTCGTACACGATGACGACGTTTCCGGCCGCGAAAATGGACGGGCGCGTCGTCTGGTAGAACTCGTTCATGACGGGACCGTTGGTGACGGGATGAATTGCGATGCCCGCCATGCGGGAAAGCTCGTTTTCGGGAATGAGGCCGACGGCGAGAAGGAGGGTGTCGCAGGGGACGAACCGCTCCGTTCCGGCGACCGGTTGGAGCCGCTCGTCGACTTCCGTGACGGTGACGCCTTCGACGCGGTCGCGGCCGTGGATCCGGGTGACGGCGTGTTTCAGGTAAAAGGGGATGCCGTAGTCGTCGATGCACTGGGCGATGTTTCGGCGCAGACCTCCGGACCAGGGCATCAGTTCGAAGACGCCCTCGACGCGCGCTCCCTCCCAGACAAGGCGTCGGGCCATGATGAGGCCGATGTCGCCCGAGCCGAGGATGACGGCCCGGCGGCCGGGCATGTACCCTTCCATGTTGACGAAGCGCTGCGCCGTTCCCGCCGTGTATATTCCCGCAGGCCGGCCGCCGGGGACATTGATGGCGCCGAGAGGGCGCTCCCTGCATCCCATCGCGAGGACCGTCGCCTTCGGAATGACGCGGAAAACGCCCCGGTCCGGATTCATGACCCACAGAACGCCGTCGGATTCCATTTGGAACACCATCGTGTTGGTGAGAAACGTGACGCCCGCTTCATGGGCCCTTCGGATCCAGCGATGAATGTATTCCGGGCCGGTAAGCTCTTCCTTGAACGTGTGCAGTCCGAATCCCGGGTGGATGCACTGCTGCAGGATTCCGCCCAGGTCCCAGTCGCGTTCGAGGACGAGAACGTCGCCGGCCCCCGCCTCTTTCGCGCCGATGCCCGCGGCGATGCCCGCAGGACCAGCGCCGATGATCGCAATATCGACATGCAAATCGGTCATTGGTTTTTCTCCTCGAACCAGTAGTCCTTCGTCCTGCCGACGAGATAGCGGGAATGTCCGCCGTGACGGGTGATCTCTTCGGGAGAGCATTTCAGCTCCCGGGCCAGGATGTCGATGACGCGCGGACAGCAGAAGCCTCCCTGGCACCGGCCCGCGCCTGCGCGCGTCCAAATCTTGACGCCGGCGACGGTCCGCGCGCCGCGCCGGATGGCTTCGACGACCTGCGCTTCCGTCACCATTTCGCAGCGGCAGACGATCTGGGCGTAGCCGGGGTTCTCCGCGGCAAGACGCATCTTCTCTTCCATGGGGAGCGCGTCGAATCGCGGAATGTGCTTCCTTTCCGGAACGAAGTGCGCGTTGGGAGCGAAGGAGATTCGTCCGCCCAGGTTTTCTTTCATCAGTTCCGTCATGTGGAGGGCGATTGCGGGAGCGCTTGTGAAGCCCGGAGACTTGATGCCCGCGACGTTGACGAACCCCAGAGGCGTTTCGGGAACGTCCAGAACGAAGTCGTTCGTGTCCGCGCTCGCGCGAAGCCCGGAGAAGGTCGTGATGGCCATTTCGAGGGGGATTCCGGGAACCATTCGCCGGGCGTCCTCGAAGATTTCCCTGAGCCCGTCCGCCGTCGTTGAGACGTCGTCGCGGCTTTCCTGGAGCGCCGATGTGGGGCCGATCAGGAGGTTGCGCTCGGCCGTCGGAGCGACCGTGACGCCCTTTCCCTTTTCGGGCGTGGGACAGGCGAAGAGAAACCCGTTGACGAGGCGCCCGATATTCTTGTCCATGATGTAGTACTCGCCCCTGACGGGGGTGATGGAAAAGCTTTCATCGCCGGCCATTCGGGCGACGAGGTCGGAGTTGACGCCGGCGGCGTTGACGACGACCGGGGCGCGGAAGACGCCCTTGTTGGTGACCGCGCCGAGGACCTCTTTGCCGTCATCCGATAGAAGAATGTCCCGGAGTTCGGTTTCGAGAAAGAGTTCGGCGCCGTTCTGCTGTGCGTTGTCCATGAAGGCGAGAACGGCCTCGAAGTTGTTCACGATCGCCCCGGTGGGGGCGAAGAGCGCGTGGGTGACGGCGGCGCTGACGTTGGGTTCACGGGCCCGAAGCGCGTCGCCGCTGACGATTTCGACGCCCGGGACGCCGTTGCGCTTTCCCTGTTCGAGGAGGGTTTCAAGCGTTTTCAGATCCCGTTCGGCGAAACCGCAGACATAGGATCCGCACTGTTCGAGCGTAAAGTCCAGAACCGCTGCGAGGTCCCGGTACATCCTGTTGCCGGGGGCGCAAAAGCGGGACTTGACCGAGCCGGGGACGTCGTCGTACCCGGCGTGGATCATGGCGCTGTTCGCCCGGCTCGCACCGGAGGGGATGTCCGAGGCCTTGTCGATGACGGCTATCCGGAGCGCGTAGGCGGAAAGCTCCCGCGCGAGGGCGGCCCCGACGATGCCCGCGCCGACGATGACGATATCGTATTGTGTATCGTTCAACTTCAGATCCCTCCGTGAGCGGAGAGCGTGTCTTCCGCGTGTCGTCGCATATCCGCGTTTGTCCGCTTTTATGCCGGATCCAGGCATCGGTCCGGATAGTTGGTGATGACCACGTCGACGCCGATGGATTTCAGCTCGTCGGCGCGCTTCTTCGTATTGACGGTCCAGCACGCGACCGTCACCCCGCCCGCGTGAGCGTCTTCGACCAGCTCCGTGGATGCGTACTCCTGGGCGGGGTGAAGACTGTACAGATTCAGGCCGCGGGTTTTCGCGTAGGAGAGCGGATCGATGAGCAGGGCTTCATAGAGCATTCCCAGACGGAGCGACGGGGCCGCTTTTCCGATCCGCCGCAGGGATTCATGGTTGAAGGACGAAACGATGACGGTCTCCTCACGCCGATGCGCCCGCAGGATCGCCGCGACTCGTTCTTCCAGGCCGGGCCGGTCGCCGGGCCTGCTTTTCAGTTCGACATTCAGGGTGATGGCCGGAGGGATCCGGTCGAGCAGTTCGTCGAGCGTCGGAACCTTCTCGCCGCGGAATGTCTCCGAGAACCATCCGCCCGCATCCAGCGCCCGGATTTCACGAACTGTCAGGTCCCTGATCTCCCCGCTTCCGTTGGTGGTCCGATCGACGGTCCAGTCGTGATGAATCACGACGTCGCCGTCCCGTGTCAGTTGTGCGTCGCATTCGAGACCGGCGCACCCCTGCCGGATCGCGAGGTCGAATGACGCGAGCGTATTTTCCGGAGCATACCCCGATGCTCCGCGATGTCCGAAGAC
>CAZVUT010000114.1:4676-8742 GCA_964630155.1 uncultured Synergistaceae bacterium | reverse complement strand
GAATCGGAACGAACCGGGCCGGAGGCTTTGAGCCTCCGGCCCTTTTTTTGCGCCGCCTGTTTTCCCCCGCCGCTCGCGCGACTCTTACTCTTGGGGATCGCATCTGAGGATACGCTTGCTTTCCCGATCTCAGACGGGTGCATCCCTGCAAGAAACGAGCCCCCGCGGTCGGACCCGCAGGGGCTCGCATCGTTCTGCGACGGGCGTGTCGCCCGCAGTCAGGTTCGTCCCCGAGCCGCTAGAACTCCGTCTGCGGCTGATACGTCTCGAGGAACTTGAGCGCGCCCTTTTCTTGACGCAGGATGGCCGCGGGCTTGTTCAGCGGGTTGTGCGTCGCCTTGTCGAGCGTCAGCGTGAAGTGCAGAAGCTTCAGGTCCTTCGCGGACTCGATGGCGTCGCGGACCGCGGGACCCTCCGCCTTTCCGGCGCGTTTGATCGAGTCGGCGACCCACTGGATGAGGTCATACGCGGCGACCGTGTTGACGATCTCGGTCGGCTCGGCGTTGAACCGCTTCTTGAACTTCTCCTTGAGCGGCGTCAGGATCGGATCGTCCGGGCTCAGGTGATAGACCCAGTAGCTCCCTTCCATCGCATCGCCGCAGATCTCGTACATATTCGGGCTGTATCCGTCGCCGCCGATAAAGTAGGGTTTCCACCCCATCTCGGCGGTCTGCTTGATGATGAGCGCCATTTCCTTGTAGAGCAGGGGCAGCGCGATCCCCTCGGCGCCGCTCTTCTTGAGGTTCGTGATCTGCGCGCGGAAGTCGACATCGCCGCTCCGGAACGCCTCGACGCCGACGATCTCGCCGCCAAGTCCCTTGAAGGTCTTGATGAAGTATTCCTTGAGCCCTTCGGAGTATTCGCTTCCGATGTCGTGGATGATCGCGGCTTTCTTGACGTTCAGCTTGTTGTAGAAGTACTCGGCCATGACCTTTCCCTGGTAGGGGTCGGTGTAGCAGATCCGGAAGGAATACGGCCGCGGCTTCTGCGTCTTCGGATCGACCGTGACGGTCGGATTCGTCGAGAAGGTGCCGATCTGCGGGACCATTCCCTTCTCCACGATCGGGCCGACCGCGATATTCAGTCCGCTGTAGTTCGTGCCGCCGATCGCGACGACCTTGTCGACCTCGATGAGCCTCCGGGCCGCGTTGATGGCGTCCTCCGCGCGTCCGCGGACATCGTACGTCACGAGTTCCAGGGGACGACCGAGAACGCCGCCCGCCGCGTTGATCTCTTCAACCGCGAGGAGCGCTCCGTCCCGTTCATGGGCCCCCCACGTCGCCCCTTCGCCCGTCAGCGTCGCCAGATAGCCGATTTTTATCGGCTCCGCTGCCCAGGCAGTTCCGAAAAGCACACCGAACAGACACGCAACGACGAACACTCCCACGACCTTTCTCACCACTAGCACCCCCGTGTTTACAGAATAGGATGACTCTGAACCCAAGTGCAGATGATAATAGCACAAAATTACGGACGCCATTCATAAAATGCTTTTGGTCGTCCCGGTCGTCCGTCCTGAACGACGACATCTCTCCGGATGACGATCCCCCGCTCGACGAGGTGCTCCAGATACCGGTGCGCCGTGACATACGCAAGCCCGCATCCGGCGGCCGCGTCGTCGCAGACGACGGGCTCGGGCGCGGTGCGGACGAATTCCATGACCGCCCGCATCGTGTCGCGGCTGACGCCTTTCTTTCGTTCCTCCCAGTTGAGCTGGTCCCTGTGTCCGAGAATGCGTTCGTGAAGGCGGATCCGGGCCGCGAAATCCGCGAGCCGAACGGGTTTCGTGATGAAGTCGTCCGCTCCCGCAAGGATCAGCTCCGAGGCGAGGCTCGGGTCGTCTTCGACGGTGAGCGCTATCAGGATGACGCGCGTGTTGAGGGCGCGGACCCTTTTGATGATCTGCCTGCCGTTCATGACAGGCATGTGGTAGTCGACCAGAAGCATGTCTATTTCGTCATGGCGGACCCAGCTCAGGCATTCCTCCGGTTCGGTGGTGGAATGCATGCGCCATCCCGCGGTCGTTCCCATCGCTTCGAGCGTATACAGGATACCCCTGTCGTCGTCGATCACGCCGATATGTAATGTCATGACATCCGGCAACCTCCCTCCGTCGGAATTCTCATTTCCGCAACGGCGCCGCCATCCGCCGCGTTTCCGGTGGAGAGCGCCCCGCCGTGGCTGTCCGCCACCATGGCGACGTATTGGAGACCGATTCCCGTGGAATTCCAGCCGGAGCCGCTTTCGCGCGCCCCTTCCGGAAACCCGGGGCCGTGATCGCGGACCGAGATGACGGCCTCCGCGCCGTCGACGCCGATATGAAGCCCGATGGCCCCGTCGCTCGCCCGGGCGGCGTTCTCCAGCAGGTTGACGATCGCGCGGGAAAGACGCACCATATTCACCGGAACCATGACGGCAAGATCTTCGGATGAACCGGACGCGGACACGCGTGACCTCCAGGACAGGGAACTCGCCTGGCTCAGGACATACTCCAGGAGACGCGACAAGGGGATGGTCCGCCGCGACTCTCCGTGAAGGATCTCCGAAATCATGTCGTTCATTGAGCCGCAGGAATCGAGGATGACCCGCGCGTGAGCGCGGATTTCCGGGCTTCCTGTTTCCCGGATCACATCGGCGAGGCCCGTCACGACGGTCAGAGGACGTTTGAGATCGTGAACGAGGCTCTGCTGTTCGCGGATCGTGCGGTCCCGCAGACGCTCCTCCCGCATTCGCGCCAGTTCCCGCTCGCGCTGCCGCAGCAGGGCGAGATGGCGAAGGCGTGCGCTGTAGCTCACGAGAAGCCTCGTCGTGATGACGGCGGACGCGAAAATTCCGATTCCGACCAATGCGCCCGCGATGTTCAGCGCCCCTTCCATCCCAAGAATCAGGGCGATCTGCTTGATCGCCGTCGAAAGCTCCCCGCGCCCGGCGCCCCACGCCGTCAGGGCCGGCATGACGTCAAGCCACTGGAAGGAGCCGACGAACAGGGCGAGCGCGATCATCCGTCCGCCCCAATCCCTGATGTCGGCCGTGAGATACTTCAACAGGACGACCGAAGCGATCGAAAGCGCCGCCGGGGTTCCGAAGTGAAGAAACGCCCGGTCGATAAAAACCTGCGCAAGCGAATAGCAGGCAGGGATGCCGACGATCGGGACGAGCCGCGTCAGGGTGCGCCGTTCGGGAAACATTCTTCCGAGGCCGTCTCCGATCAGGAACCACCCGACGTAGAGACAGACCGCCCGCAGATAATTGATTCCCACCAGAAGGGACGCCGCCGCAAGCAGATAGCCGCTGTCCGGGCGCTCCGCAGCCGTATCGAGCAGATCGAGAACCTCCCGCACCGGAAGCCGGTGCCCGGCGATCCAGAGGGAGAGCGCGGCGGCGCCGGTCAGAAGGATGGTCCATTCCTTCGGCGCCCTTCTCATCGTCCGTCGACCTTCCAGCGGGAATGAAACAACAGGGCGACAAAGAAGACGCCGAGTCCGAAACAGGCCGGAAAGATCCGGGTCGCGTTCATGCGCGAACGTGGGGCGTCGAAGGGAACGCCCATGCGCTTGGCGAGGAACCGGAAATCCACCGCGTGAAAGACGGGGATATGGCGCGACAAAGCCCACCCGACGATGCTTTTTTCGTCGGCGACGCCGTCTTTCGGAAGAAACCCGTTGCCCGAATGCTCGTTGCCGACGCCGAAAATGCTGCTCGATCCTCCCACAGTGATCACGAGGCCCGGTGCGAACGCTTCGAGCCGGCTTATCTTCGCCGCAAGGATCTCATCGTACGTCGGAGCTTCGAGAAGGGGGATTCCCTCTTTCGCCGCCGCGTCTCTCAGGATTTTCCGCCCTTCGTCGCCGATTCCGCCGCCGGTCTCCCCTTCCCCGCCGAGCGTGTACCAGGAGGCGCGCGTCTTCAGGAAACCGCCGCGGTGGAAGATCCCTTCCATAACGGGCCACGGACACGCCGGATCGTTCGCCCCCCATTGGGAGGCGCCGAGCGACACCGCGAGCAGGACCCTGCATCCGAGCGCTTCGGCGGCCGCGAGCGCATTCAGCACGAACCCCGGAAACGA
>CAZVUT010000114.1:0-4576 GCA_964630155.1 uncultured Synergistaceae bacterium | reverse complement strand
GCGCGAGAGCAGCCACACGACCGCCAGCGCGATGGAAAGAAGCAGGAGCCTGACGCGATGCGTCCGGGCGAAACGGGCCTGCGGCTTCAGGAAGACGGACGGATCCACGGAAGGCCTACCTCAAACCCGATGCGAGCGCTGTCGCGAGCGTCGCTCCCCAGGAGACCGCGACGGAAACGGAGGCCAGTCCTGAGAACGTCGCTGCGATTCCCTGCCGCTCGACGTCCGCGGCGACAAGCCCCGGTACGACCCACCCGAGCCAGGGGAACCCCTCGCGTCCCCATTCGACCGGAAGAACGAGGCGCACGACGAGCGCGCACAGCATCGCGAACGCGACACGCTGCCGTCCGTAGACGGGAAAACGCCGGAAGAAGAAGCGCAACGCCACCCCGAGAAGGAGCGCACAGCCGAGAGAAAGGCAGAGCGCCTGCGGGTCCGAGAAGCGCAGCGCGACAAGGCCTGGCGTGATGATTCCACCGGGACTCTCGCCGGTCTGCCGGAAATAGAACATCCCGAGAAGGATGCCGATCGCGATCGTTATTCCTTCCGGATCATACATGCCGCTCCTCCACGTCGAGAAGCGACAGAAGACGGAGCGGAGCCCCTGCCACATTGCCGCATCCGAAAACCCGGCCCCTCCCGGAAATGGATCGCATCAATTCTCCGTCATCCCCTTCGCGCACCCGCGCGCTATCGATCCGGACGATCGCCCTCCACCGCCTCTCCGAAAAGAAGCGTTCGAACGCGGCGTCGCGGCCGGGCCTGTCTCCGCGACCGTTGTACAGCAGCGTCGTCTCCTGCGGGATCCAGGAGAGCGAATCGAAAAGCCGCCCCGTGGATTCCACATCGTTGGCGGAAAACGCGAACGCCAGCTCGCCGCCGTCCAGGGGGAAAACCCGGAAATCCGCGATATCGGGAGCGAGCGAACGCATCGACCGCTCGACCTGCGGACCGACGCACCCCGCGCAGGCGCAAGCGGACAACGCCAGAGCGATATTCTCCTCGCGGAAGTCCGGAGCGTCCGGAACGCAGGTCACGGGACAGGCCAGACGCAGCATCTCTTCCGCAACGAATTCCGTTTCGAGCGTCGCGGCCGTCATGACGACAGGGACGCCGGGCGGAATGCCCCGGAGCAGAACCCTCGCGGCATTGCGCGTTCCCTCTCCCCAGGATTCCCGGTGATCCTCCCGGACGTTCGAGAAAACCGCGAGCGTCGGCCGGAGCCACCTCGGGGCGGATTCCTGCAATTCGGGGGACACGGCGCTGTTTTCCAGGACGACCGCCTCCGCATCGTGAGGCAGCGAACGAAGCCACCACCGCATCTCGGCCACGTGGGCGCCGGACGCGCGCAGAATCTGCCGTTCTCCGCCGGGGCCGATCTCGCGGGGAACGACACCGGTGATTCGGCCGAAGGCGCGAAGGCCGCAGGACAGCAGCCCGGCCGTGCACAGGCGGACCAGCGAACTCTTTCCGCGGCACCCGGTGACCAGAATGCGGATTTTCGGTTCCGTACGTCGTTCGCGAAAGAGAAAAGACACGCGTTCACGCTCCCGTCGGTCTTATTCTACAACCTTCCACCCCGCTCGCGGTTCACAAAAAAAGCCGGACCGGGATATCCCCGATCCGGCCGAAGCATCCCGCCCCTCCGCACGACGGCGGGAGAGCAGGGGAAGAATACTAGTAACCTACAGGAACGCCGAGGCGGCGACTATCCGCGCCGCCATCCATCGTCACGGTCTTCCAGTCGAACATGATTCCCTGCGATGTTCCGAAGTAGCCGCTGAGCGGACGGACTTCGAGGTCATGTCCCCGGAGCTTGAGAAGATCGACGACCTTCGGATCGACGCCCGTTTCGATCAGGAGCTTGCCGGCCTTGCCGCCGCTCGCGAAGTTGAAGATTCGTGGCTGCTCGATGGCCTGATCCATCGTCATTCCGAAATCGACGACGTTCATGAGAATCTGCGCGAGCGCGCTGATGATGCGTGTCGCTCCGGCGGAGCCGAACGTGATGAAGGGTCTGCCCTCGCGATCGGTGACGATCGTCGGAGACATCGACGAAAGCGGCCGCTTGCCGGGTTCCGGCGCGTTGACGCTCTTGGGGTTGAACGCGAAATCGTCCATTTCGTTGTTCAGGACGAACCCGTATTCCGGGACGATGACGCCCGATCCAAAGAAGTAGTTCACCGTGTTCGTCGACGCGACGATATTCCCCTGCGCGTCGACAACCGAGAAGTGGCTCGTCGAAATATGTTTCTCGCCGCCGCCGCGGAGATCGGCTGTCTTCGGGGCGTCCTTCTCGAATGCGGCGGGATCACCGGCCGCGACTTCTTTCATGACTTCCGACTGCTTGATGAGCGCGGCTCGCTTGGCGGCGTATGCCTTGTCGGCGAGCCCCTTGAGCGGGACCTTCACGAACGCGGTATCCGCCATAAAGGCGCCCCGGTCGGCGTACATGAGCTTCATCGCCTCGGCGAGCGTATGGAGGTGCTGCGCGGAGTTGTGCTTCCACTTTCCAACGGGGAAGGTCTCCATGATGTTCAACAGTTCGACGATATGCGTGCCGCCGCTCGATGCGGGCGGAACGGAATAGATCGAGTAGCCGCGATAGGTTCCCTTGACGGGCTCACGCTCGACGAGCGAATAGTACGCGAGATCCTTCGTCGTCATGGCGCCGCCGGCTTTGTTCACTGCCGCGACGATTGCTTCCGCGACGGGCCCCTTATAGAAGGCCTCCTCGCCTCCCTTCGCCAGCAAACGCAGCGTCTTCGCAAGGTGGGGCTGCTTCAGGATCGTGCCCTTCTGCGCCGGAAGGCCGTCGACGATGAAGACGCACGTGGGGCTGTATTTCGAGAGCTTCTCGAATTCATCGGTGATGATCTGCTGCTGCATCGGATGGACTTCGAAGCCTTCCTCGGCGAGGCGCAGCGCAGGTGCGGCGACCTGCGCAAAGGACATGGTCCCATATTTCCGAAGAGCCGAGAACATTCCCTTCACGGCGCCGGGGACGCCGACGGCCTTTCCGCCGAGCTCCGATTCCTTCGCCTTTTTCGATTCCTCGGAGGCGAACATGTCCTTCGTCGCGGACTGCGGCGCGATCTCACGGTAATCCAGGACGACCACTTCGCCCGTCTTCGCGTTGCGGATCGTCATGAAGCCGCCGCCGCCGATTCCGGAAGCGTTCGGTTCGACGACATTCAGCGCGAGCTGCGTCGCAATGGCCGCATCGACCGCGTTCCCGCCCTTTTCAAGGATCTCGACTCCGGCCTTCGAGGCCAGTTCGTGCGCGGAAGAAACCATTCCGTTCTTCGCACGGACATCGACAACATCCGCCGCAGACGCCGCGCCCGCAACAACAAGCGCCAGAAGCCCAACACAGAGAAGAATCCGTTTCATGTCTACACCTCCCGTTTTTTTGGAACAGGTTTCAAAAACGCTTCGACACCCTGTTTCAGAATCTCCTCGTACTGAGGAATGCCTTCCAGCGTCACCCCTTTCCCGGGCCGCACCATCTCGAGGTTCTCGACGAATACCCTGATCGCCGTCACGTGGCGTGCAACCCGATAGGCTATGAGCTGATTTCCTTCATAGGGAATGAACAGACGGCCGAGCGCCGCCGCTTTCACGTAGGCCTTGTCCTCGCCGGTCAGCACCAGCCGCTCGTCCGTGCGTCCGCGCAGGCGGCCCTGGCTCGGATTTCCGGTTTCCATGAGGATCGGCAATACATCCGTCGCATCTCCCCACTCCCTGTGACTCAGGCCGCGGAGGTTCTTCGGCGACGGCTCCAGGCGGATGGGGATTCCCAGGCCCTCAAGTTCCATCGTGACGATCGCCGCGAGCTCCATGCTCCGCTCGTGCGCCACGATCGCGTTCACGACGGGGTATTCGGGCGACGCCTCGTGAAGATCGAACGCGAGGTCGACCTTCTCCTTCCGGATGAGTTCCACGATCGCGTAGGCGAGGCGTTCGGTCATGGAGCCGTCCGGCACGCCCGGATAGCATCGGTTCAGGTTGCTCCGCTCCTTCCCCGAGAGCTTCTGTCCCGAGGCCGGATGAACGTAGATTTCCGGGAAGGGCCATTCGTCCGTGAAGTTCGTCGCGCGCGAACCATACCGGAAAACGCGTGTGCTTCCGTCTTTCATCGCGAAATGGATCCGCTGCGGGTGCCCCTCCTGGGGCGAGTTGTGCGTCAGCGCCATCGCGTTCGCGTTCGGAATCACGATCAGTCTGCCGCGGGGGACCGAGGCGTTTTCGAGGAAGATGGTCGCGGCGAGGATTCCGGCCGACTCGACGGGATGCGTGCCGCCGAGGATGAGCACCGTTCCGCCGGGTTCCTTTCCTTCCCTGATGAACACCGGCGTATCCGCGGTCGTTCCCTTCAGGGGCGGGAAGTATTCGGACAGCATCTTCCTCACGAATCCCTCTGCGGGCGCGAACACGTCCGGCGCGTTCATGGCGCGAAAATCGCGCGCCGCGACGAACGCGACAAAAAACGAGAGAAGGAGCAGGAGAATCGCCGTTTTCCACGAGGCCGCAGGCTGTCGCATCATTGGGCGCGTCCTCACTTGATCATCAGGAG
>CAZVUT010000113.1:0-8771 GCA_964630155.1 uncultured Synergistaceae bacterium | reverse complement strand
CTTCCGGATCCAGCAGGGCCCCGTTCAGACCGGAACGCTCGCAGAAAAGGGATCGCTCCGTCGACTGATGCAGCGCCCGAGTTGCGGACAGCTCCGCCCTGCACGTTTCCCGATCCGTCGCATCGACGGCGAGCAGCAGTCTGGCGCCCTCGCCCGAATACTCGACGGGAAGCGAGACGACATCGATCCAGAACTCCCTGTCCTTCGCGCCGCGAAGGCGCAGCGTCGCCGTTTCCGTTCCCGACCTCGGGTCGAGAAGCGCTTCGGCGGGACGGGCGCTTCCCGGGGCTAGAACGCCCGAGAAGTCGGAAGATGGACGATCCCGGAGCGAAAAACCCAGGATCTCCTCCGCACGCCGGTTCATCTGACGGATTCGTCCCCGGACGACAATGAGGACGAGAAACACCGGGTTATCGAAAACCGCGTAAAACCGCCGTTCCGTCTCCCGCAACGCCTTTTCTTCGCGCTTCCAGCGCGCCGCGTCGCGTTCGAGCTGAGAATATCGTTCCAACAGATCGTCCATCGGCATCCCTCTACTTCCGGTGCATCCTGAAATATCCGCCCCAGCAGCCCCGCACGTCCGAAATTGCGACGAACCCGCGATCTCCGGCGATGCAGGTGACGGAAGAGACATCCTTTCTGCGGCAAATGACCTTCACAAGCGTCTTCGCTCCGTCACGGCCCTCGCCGTAGATGACCGTGGCCCCGTGTCCCTCCGAACGAATCCGGGAAACCAGCTCGTCCGTCGCGGGGCCGAACTCGAGGATCATGTCCAGCATGACGAACGCGTTCATGATCTTTTCTTCCACGAGCGAGCCGAAGTACGTTCCGGAGGCGAACCCGCCGCAATAGGCGATGACTTCCGGCATGGTCAGCGCCCTCCCCCCGCCCAGAATGCGGCCGAGGACGAGCAGGTAGACCATGACCTCGAAAAAGCCGATACATGCAGAGAGAAGACGGTTCCCTCTGACGAGGAGCAGGATACGGACGGTCGCGCAGCTCACGTCGACGATGCGCGCACAGAAAATAAGCGCGAGCCCGAAGAAATCCATGGATTCCGTGCTTCCCTCCCGTCAGAGATCGTTATATGATTATCCTATCATATCGGCATGTGTCCCGCATGGGAGCTTCCACACGCCTCAGGGAGGAGAGGGAGCCGTCATGGGAAGGGTGCATACGGACAATCTCGAACCGGGCATGAAGCTGACGTCGGATCTTCTGGGACCGCGGGGGATTCTCATCCTCCCCCGGGGAGCCGTGCTGACGGGCAAGAACATCCAGACCATCAAGATCTGGGGCGTCTCCGAAGCGGATGTCGAAGGAGTCTCCGAAGCCGACATCTCGAAACGGGAGCTGTCCCGAATAGATCCGGAAGCATTCCGGAAGGCCGAGGAGCGGACGAATTTCCTGTTTTCCTCGCCCCCCCGGACGCCCTTCACCGAGGAGCTTCGACGACAGGTGTTCCTCGAAGCGTCAAAGCGCTATGCGCTCGGGGACTCCTTCGGGGACTACGAACCCGCCGAACTCTTCCGGGACTCCGCTCCCGGAGATTCGTGCGACGACGAACCCGTCCCTTCCGTTCAGGATCTCGTCCACAACGCCGCCCGTCTTTCCTCGTTTCCGGACATTTACTTCCAGATTTCCCAGGTGCTTTCCTCGCCCCGCAGCTCCGCGCACCACATCGCCGAGGTCGTCTCGAAGGATACGAGCCTTGCAGCCACGCTTCTGAAGCTCGTCAACAGCTCCTTTTACGGCTTCCCCGCGAAGATCGATTCCATTCCGAGAGCCGTCGCCATCATCGGGGTCAACGAGTTGAGCACGCTTGCTCTCGGCATTTCCGCAATCTCGGCTTTCGAGGGGGTTCCCGAAGACGTATTCAACATGCGCGCCTTCTGGAAGCACTCGATCGCATGCGGGATATTCGCCCGGATCTACGCCTCGCTGGAGGTCGGGCTCTCGGAGGAACGGTACTTCGTCATGGGAATCATTCACGACATCGGCCGGCTCGTCATGTTCCAGACGATGCCCCGGCACATGGTGGAGGCGACACGCCTGTCCGTCCGCAAACGCCTCCCCATCCACATCGCGGAGCAGCAGACGATCGGATACGATCACGCGACGGCAGGGGGATTGCTGCTCGGCTCATGGTCGTTTCCGCCGGCTCTCGCGCACTCGATTCTGTTCCACCATCGTCCGGAGGAGTCGAAATCCCTCACGGAAACGACGATCCTCACGCTGGCGGACATTACCGCGATCGGACTCCGCATGGGGCGTTCCGGAACGTATTTCGTCCCGGAACTGAAACGGGAAGCATGGGACTCCATTCACTTTCTTCCGAGCGCCATCGGACCGACGATCATTCAGGCGTCACGCCAGATCACGGAAATCCTCACGCTCTTCCTCGGAAAGGAGGAAGAAGAATGACCCCCGAAGAGACATCGGCCGACCTGAAAAGCCGCCTGGAGCACCTGTTGCAGGAACGCCGTTCCATCATCGAAAGCCTCGATGTGGCGGTGAACGTCAGCAACTTCGCGCGCTGCATCAACGGCATGGGGTCCGTCGAAGCCATCCTGAAGGAAGCGGCGCTGCGCGTCCGGTCGATCATTGCGGTCCGGTCCATCTGCTTCTACGTCATTGCGGAAGACCAGGAAATGAGCTTCCGGCCGGTTCACTGCGACCCTGCCGGAACTCTCGATTTCTACGAGAGCGAGAAGATCCCCCTGATCCAGGATCGCACGGTCGCATGGGCGCTGCGGCGCGAGAAACCGGTCATCGTATCCTCCTCGGACCGGACCGCCCGGATCATGTTGCACGCGCTCTCGACGCCGACGAGCATCCTCGGACTGTGCATGGCCGAGCTGGACGACTCGAAGGCACTCGAGGAGACGGCTCCGTACCCGGATTTTCTCTCCATCGTTCTCGCGACGACGGCGGAGGTTCTGGAGTCCTTCCTGCTCACACGCAAGATCACCGCGCTGAACGCGCATCTCGAAGAGAAGATCGCGAGCCTGGAACGATCCGAATCGGAACTTCTCGGGTTGCGCGATCGTCTGGAGGAGCAGGTTCGCGCCCGAACGCGCGAACTCGAGGCGACCAACGCGGAACTCACGCACGAAGTGGCCGAGCGCAAGCGAATGGAGCTGGAATTGCGCTATATGGCCACGCATGACGCCCTGACCGGGCTTCCGAGCCGCTCGTTCTTCCACGACAGTCTGGAACAGGCCATCGCCGCCGCCCGACGCACGAATTCGCGGACAGCCGTCATGTTCCTCGATCTCGATTCTTTCAAACAGGTCAACGACACGCTCGGCCACGACATCGGCGACCTGCTTCTCGTGGAGATCGCGCATCGTCTCCGGGAAAGCGTCCGGGAGACGGATACGGTCGCGCGGATGGGCGGCGACGAATTCATGTTCGTTCTCCCCGGTCTCTCCGCTCCCGGGGAGGCGGCGGCGATAGCACGCAAGGTCATCGAATCCATCAACAGGGAGATGTCGGTCGGCGGGCACACGCTCCGGGTCACGGGAAGCATCGGCATCAGCATATTCCCCGACGACGGGGATTCGGTCCAGACGCTTATGCGGCGCGCCGACACAGCCATGTTCCGCTCCAAGGAACGGGGACGAAACACGTTCTCATTTTCCGACGCACGACGCGAGGATGTCCTGACGGCGCCGGCCCCCCCCTCACGATCGGAGCGTGATTGAGATGCCGGACACATTCGGGTTGCGAAAATTCGTTGCGCCGGAGTTCATCTTCGGAACCGGCGCGATGGACCTTGCGGGGCAGTACGCACGAAACTTCGGCGCAACGCGGATCCTTCTCGTCTCCGATCCGGGGGTTCGCGAGGCCGGGTGGACGGAACGCGTTTCCGCATGTTTCGACGCGCTGGACATTCCCTGGATCCTGTATGAACACGTCACGCCGAACCCCAAGGATTTCGAAGTCCACGAGGGCGCGGACATCTTCCTGTCCCAACAGTGCGACGTCATCGTGGCGGTCGGCGGAGGAAGTCCGATGGACTGCGCGAAGGGAATCGGCATCATCGCCTCCAACGGGGGGAGGATCGCGGATTACGAGGGGATCGATCTCGTGGGAGCCGCCACGCCGCCGCTCATCTGCATTCCGACCACGGCCGGAAGCTCGGCGGACGTCTCCCAGTTCGCCATCATCGCGGACACGACGCGACGCATCAAGATGGCGCTGGTCAGCAAAGCGCTCGTGCCCGACGTGGCGCTCATCGATCCGTTCCCGCCGACGACCCTTTCGCCGGAGCTTACCGCGTTTACGGGAATGGACGCCCTCACGCACGCCATCGAGGCGTACGTCTCCCGCGTGCACTCACCGTTCACGGACGTCCACGCGCTGGAAGCCATCCGCCTCGTCGCCGAAAACCTCCCGGCCTGCATCCGCTCTCCGCTGGACATGAATCTCCGCGACGCGATGATGCAGGCGAGCCTCCATGCGGGTCTGGCGTTTTCCAACGCGATTCTCGGAGCGGTCCACGCGATCGCTCACAGCCTCGGGGGCATGTTCGACTCGCCGCACGGCGAGTGCAACGCGCTGCTGCTCCCGCACGTCGTCGCGTTCAACTACGAAGCGTGCCCCGAACGATACGACCGGATCGCCCGCGTCATGGGCGTCGGCGACGCCGGCGGCTCCGCGCAACCGCTTACGGAGCGCATCATGGAACTCAACGCGACGGCCGGAATCACCCGGCGCATCGCCGCTCTCGGAGTGCGCTCCGAAGACCTGCCCGAACTCGCGGAAAAGGCGCTGCGGGACGCGTGCATGGCGACCAATCCGCGAGCAATGACGGCCGCGGATGTGGAAGGAGTCCTTCGTGCAACCCTCTGACGCCGAGAGAGACCTTCTCAGGAAGCTCGTCGGGTTGGGAGAGCACTCGCTCCGCAAGACGTACTATACGGAACTCCAGAAGGGCATGCGCGAGCTGGAGCGGTTCCGGGTGCTTCTCGACAGGGTCGGAGACGGCATCCTTCTCGCCTCTCTGCCCGACGGGACGCTTCTTGACGCCAACAGCACCGCGATGGCGCTGTTCGGACTCTCCCCTTCGGACATGGGAACGCGCCGTCTCCCCGGGATCATTCGGGATATTTCGCTGGATCCCGCAACGGCGTCCCGGAAGTATTCCTTTTCCCATATCCGGCCGGATTACGAATCAATCACGCTCGACGTCACCGCCGATGTCGCGCTTTTCGACAACAAGCCCTACCTCGCGATCCTGATCCGTGACGTGACCGAACGGAAGCGGTTCGAGGAACGCCTCGCGTATCTCGGCGCGCACGACCCGCTGACGGGACTCTTCAACCGGACCCACTTCGAATCGACGATACAGGGCATGCGATCGGAGGAGTACATCCCGCTCGGGCTCATCATCTGCGACCTCGACGGGCTCAAGCTCATCAACGACACATTCGGCCACGAGACGGGAGACACCCTTCTGAAAAACGTCGCCGGGATGATTCAGGACGTCTCTCCGATCCGCGCGGTGACCGCGCGGATCGGAGGCGACGAGTTCGCGATCCTGCTGCCCTACAGTTGCCGGGCGGAGCTGGAGCGGATCTGCCGCGACATTCAGGTCCGCGTCGGGGAATTCAACGCGACGGGCAAGGAAAGCTACCTGAGCCTGTCGTTGGGGTTTTCCGCGGCCTACGAACAGGACTTCGACCCGACGGATCTCTTCAAGGAATCCGACAACGCGCTGTCCCGCGAGAAGCTGCTGCGAAGCCAGAGCACGCGCAGCTCCCTCGTTCACACGGTCATGACGATGCTCGAAGCCAGGGATTTCATCACTGAAGGGCACGCGGACCGCCTCCAGTTCCATGTCGACCGGCTCGCGGCGTCGCTCGGCTTCTCCGGGAGACGGCGCGCGGATCTCACGCTTTTCGCGAAATTCCACGACATCGGCAAGGTCGGGGTTCCGGACAACATCCTCTTCAAGCCCGGGCCGCTCACGAAAGACGAAATGGTCATCATGCGCCGGCACTCGGCGATCGGGCACCGGATCGCGCTCTCGGCGCCGGATCTTCTCCCGATCGCCGACTGGATCCTGAAGCACCATGAATACTGGGACGGGAGCGGATACCCGATCGGCCTCAGCAAGCACGATATTCCGCTCGAATGCAGAATGCTCGCGCTCGCCGACGCGTTCGACGCCATGACGAACGATCGCCCCTACCGGAAAGCCCTTCCCAGGGAAACGGCGATGGAGGAAATCCGGCGCTGTTCGGGAAAGCAGTTCGACCCGGAACTCGTCGTCCACTTCCTCCGGATGTGCGAAGAAGAAGAAAGCCCGGCCTGACGGCCGGGCTTTCTTCTTCTTCGCATTCCTGTACGGTTTCCGGAAACTACTTCTTCGGCGCAGCGTCCGCCGAAACGACTTCGACCTTGTACTTCTCGCGAAGTTTCGCAACCTCGTCCGTGTACATCTTGGCCTTCTTGTCCTTCAGGAGTTCCGTCTTGATCTCTTCCTTGACATCCGCGAAGGGTTTCGCGCCCGGAGCCTTCCTGTCGAACAGCTTGATGATGTGCCAGCCGAACTGCGTCTTGACGGGGGCGGACATCTCGTCCTTCTTCAGGGCGAAGGCCGCCGTCTCGAACTCGGGAACGGTCTGCCCCTTCTGAACGAATCCGAGGTCGCCGCCCTGGTCCTTCGACGGGCAGGACGAGTATTTCTTGGCAGCCTCTTCAAACACGAGCCCGGCCTTGATCTCCTCGAGAACCTTCTTCGCCTCGGCTTCGTCCTTGACGAGGACGTGGCTCACCTTGACGCTCTCCGGAACCGTGAACGCGGTCTGGTTCTTGTCGTAGAAGAGCTTCGCGTCCTGGTCGGAAACCGTGACGTCCCCGAACAGCCGCTTGACGGCGAACGTGCGCACAAGATCCTTGCGCATCGCATCCAACGCCCGGGCGAATTCCGGATCCTTGTCGATCGCGTTTTCATTTCCCCAGAGGGAGAAGACTTCCATCGTGATCACTTCGTCAAGAACGGCCTTGCGTCCCCGTTCCGTGTCGTACATGGCGGCGCGCTGCGGATCCAGCGTCGCGAGGATATCGTCCACGTCGCGTTCCAGGATTTCCTTCGCGCCGACTCTGGCCAGAACGGTTTCGGGCGCCGGACGCGCCGGAGCCGGGGCTGTCGCAGCGGCCGCGTCAGGAGCGACGTCCTTGGAAGCGGGAGTCTCCGCCAGGGCAAAACCGCAGACCGAGAGGATCATGATTGCCGCCGATGCAAGTGCGCTGATTCGTTTCACGTTGAGGTTCCTCCTCCGATAGGTTGTATGTCGGTGCGTTCTTTCATGCCGCAATGAGGGTATCATACTTCAACCGTCCGGAACATGCGAGGAAATACGGAACCCTCACGATGAGGTCGCGACAATCCAGGACATAACGAAAAGGAGTCCGGCCCACACGAAATCCATGAGCCCCTTTCCACGAAATCCGAAGCGGGTCTTCCGGACTCCCGCATAGATCATCACGAGACCGCACAGAAACAGGATCACCGGCGCGACGCACCGCGCAAAAAACATCGGATGCCCTCCTCACGCGCGACGGACGGCGCCCGAAGCGGTTATCGGAACCGTTTCGGAACGCGTCCGGCGCGGAAAGCCGCTCCCCGGGGAGAATACGGGGCCACATGCACAAAGGTCGCTTTGAAGACTGCGAATCGTTCTCACTCTCCTTCTTGCAGATTCCATTCGGAAAAGAAAGATTCCCCGCCCTTTTCGACTCGCCATCGGCTCGCCGAGGCCCGCCCGTTTCCGCCGTCGCCTTGGACAGCCGGCAGGACTCTCTGTATGATATGCCAACTGCCGGAAAAGAGAAGGGAGAATCCCCATGCTTCTGGAAGAAACCAGGAACCGGGTGCAGGAATTGCTTCAGAACCTCAAGGAAAAGGGCTTCCGGATAACAGGGCAACGCAGGATCATCGTCGAAACGCTCGTCGAAAACCAGGGATCGCACTTCAACGCACGGGAACTCCTGCAGTTCGCGCAGAAAAAGGATCCGACCCTTGGATTCGCGACCTTATATCGCACGCTCCTGGTTCTCGAAGATATCGGCTTCGTCCGCCAGATCAACACGGGCGAGGGATTCAACCGGTACGAGGCGCCCGGAAGGGATGTCGTTCTTCACCTGTTGTGCGCCTCGTGCGGAAAGATCACCCGCTTTCGCGAACAGGAAAACAAACTTCGCGTACTCTCCGTCTGGGCCTCGGAAGAGGGATACGAAATCTCCCCGCAGTCGGTGCAGATCTACGGGGTCTGTTCCGAATGCCTCGCGCGGAACATCAACTGCAGGGCTCCCGACTCCCGGGCCCGCCGTCCGCTATGACCGGACCATCTTCTTCTCTCCGGCCTGATACACGTCGGAAAGTCGCGCATACGTCTCCCGGAGCCGTTCGACCCGCGAACGGGCGGAATCCGGATCGTCCAGCGAAGGGATCATGTCCCGAAGCCATGTCATTTCATAGTACCGGTTTTTCCGGGTCGGAGCGCGACATCCGAACACGTCTTCCAGAATCTGGAGATCGTGCGGGATATTGAAATCATCCCTCGTGCTCTCGTAGCCGAAGAGGTAGTAGATCCGCCCGAAGCCGGACCACGCGAGCGCCGAGATGCACATCGAACAGGGCTCGTGCGTCGAGAGGAAGAGGCACTCCGCAGGATCCGGGTGATCCGGCAGGGCGAAGAATTCCTTGATCGTATAGACTTCCCCGTGCCAGAGCGGGCATTCGGACTCGTGGTTCGTCC
>CAZVUT010000112.1:7146-8798 GCA_964630155.1 uncultured Synergistaceae bacterium | reverse complement strand
CGCAAGTCTGTCGTTTCGACCGATGTTTGTCAAGGAAGATCGCCGGTCGACGCGCCGCTAGAATCTATGAAGATATTTCAACTTTTTTCAGTAAATATTGAAGGATTTTGCTCAGCAGTGAAACAAACATGAAACAGCAGATACTTCCGATTCGCCTGATGGAACGGCTCCCTGACTGCTTCGAGGCCATCTCTCCCTTGTCAACGGGAGTGCAATCAGCGATACTATTAACAGGCTGCGAATTCCGGAGTAAGCATCCGTAATTCCCGTCCGTTTCATCGGATGACCCCGACGAAACGGAGCTTCCGCTCTTGGGCGCATATCCCTCTTTCCCGGTACGCGCCGTTCCGAAAGGAGGAGACGATCGTGCCGATTCCCGTATTTCTGATCTGCGACAGGGACAATGTCGTAACCCTTCTTTCCCACGGAACGCGAATGGATCTGGCGGACGCGGCGGGAACGGCGATTCGCCTGACGCTGCTCGACGACATTCCCCTCCATCACAAGGCGGCCCTGTACGATATTCCCGCCGGCGCCCCCGTCGTGAAGTACGGCGTCATCATCGGCGAGGCGACAGAGGACATCGCGGCGGGGAGCTGGGTTCATCTCCACAATATGCGAAGCCTCGCGGACGAAAAGTCCTCGGCGCTTGACCTTCATACCGGGACCAATACGAAGAGGCGCTACGAATGACCTCATGGGACGGTTTCCTGCGGTCCGACGGCTCGAAAGGCATCCGCGACATACTTCTCGTCGTCTATACGGTGGAATGCGCCCGTTTCGTCGCCGGAGAGATCGCGCGCAACGAACGGGCCACGCACTGCATCGGCTTCGGCGGCTGCAACGACAACGATTACGCCATCCGGCTCCTGCTCGCCCTCTCGCGCCATCCGAACGTAGGCGGAACGCTCTTCGTTGGGCTCGGGTGCGAGTACACACAACCGGAACGCCTTCACAATGCGGTCGCGGCCTCCGGACGTCCCTCCGACTGGTTCTTCATCCAGCAAACCGGAGGGACGACATCGGCGATAGCGGCCGGAAAGGAACGGCTCGCGAAACTCCGCGCCGCGATGGACCGGAACAGAAAGGTCGTCCCGATGACATGGCGGGATCTCTCCGTCGGATGCGAGTGCGGCGGGTCGGACGCCACGAGCGGTCTTGTCGGCAATCCCCTCGCCGGGCGCTTCTTCGACCGAATCGTCGATAGGGGAGGAACGGCCGTATTCGAGGAGATCGCCGAACTCGTCGGACTGCTTCCCGAACTGACGCGGCGGGCGGCGACCCCGCAGGCGGCCGCTGAGATCGCGGCGGCGTACGACAACATGACGGCCTATTGCACATCGGTCCGCCAGTATTCCATCTCGCCGGGCAATTTCGTCGGCGGTCTTTCCACGATCGAGGAAAAAAGTTGCGGCGCGCTTGCCAAATCGGGAAGCCGGCCGATCCGGGGAGTGATCCGCGTATCGCAGCGCCCGCCCGGTCCCGGGCTCTGGCTTCTCGACAGCCTCCCGGACCCCTCGTTCATGCAATTCGGCTACAGCAATCCCAACGATACGGAAGGCCTCATGGATCTCCTCTCGGCCGGGTGCCAGGTGCTGCTTTTCGTGACCGGACGGGGATCTCCGGTGGGCGCTCCGATCTCCCCGGTCGTC
>CAZVUT010000112.1:0-7124 GCA_964630155.1 uncultured Synergistaceae bacterium | reverse complement strand
AAGATATTGACGTCGACGCGGGAAGGGTGCTCTCCGGGGAACGCCCGTTCGGACCGATGACGGACGAACTGGAAGAACTCGTCGTGCGGATCTGCCGCGGGGAGCCGAGCAAGGCGGAGCTGCTCGACCACAGGGAATATCTCGTGGACTACAAGTTTCAGGATATCGGACGCTGCGACGCATTTCGGAAGGAGTGATGACATGGATCTTTCCCGATTTTCCCTGTCCGGGGAACGGCCGCATCGGCCATGAAGGGAGACGTCACGGACTTCGCGGGCGCGGAAGCGTTCGCCGCAACGACGGAACGGAAGCACGGCCCCGTTTCGATCCTCGTGAACAACGCGGGCGTGCATCACAAGGCGCCCTTTTCCGAAACGTCGTGGGAGGACTTCGACCGCGTGATCAAAACGCACGTCGGCGGCTCGTTCGCGATGTGCCGCGCATTCGCGCCCCTGATGCGGGAGCGCGGCAGGGGGAATATCCTCTTCATCGCCTCCATGACGACCTTCATCGGAATGCCGCAGGTGATCGCGTATTCAGCCGCGAAATCGGCCTATGCGGGCATGGTGCGCGCCCTGACGGCGGATCTCTCCGCGTCCGGCATCCGCGTGAACGCGATCGCCCCGGGCTGGATCGACACGCCGATGTTCCACAAGGCCGTCGACAACGATCCGGAGCGAAGGGACAAAATTCTGGGGCGCACGCCGATGAAACGTTTCGGACGCGTCGAAGACATCGGCGATGCAGCCGTCTTTCTGAGCAGCCGCGCAGCTTCGTTCATCACAGGGGTCATTCTTCCCGTCGACGGAGGCGCCGTCACGGGGTTCTGAACACAGATTCAGGTCGCAGACACGCTTTCGGGGGCTTTCGGAACATGAGCGAAACGAAAATCGATCGAAGGGGAGGCTATTCCATGTTCGGAACAAAGATGAAAACGGTTTTGTGCATCGCGATGTTTCTGACGCTTCTGACCGGGGTCTGCGCGTTCGCCGCGCAGTATCAGATCAAGATCGCCTACGAAAACAATCCCGGCGAACCGACCGACGTCGGCGTCAACGAGTGGGCGAAGATTCTCAAGGAAATCAGCGGCGGAAAGGTAGAGGCCCTTCTATATCCGAGTTCGCAGCTCGGCGCGAAGAAAGATGTCCTCGAGATGATCCTCATGGGCAGCAACGTGATCACGATCGCGGACGCAGGTTTCCTGATGGACTACGTTCCCGACATCGGCATCATGTACGCGCCCTACCTGACGGACACATACGACGAGTACTTCGCGCTCGTGGATTCCCCCTGGTTCAAAAAGCAAATGGAGAAGGTGGCCGGACACGGCTTCGAGATCGTAACGGCGAAGTGGATCTACGGTGACAGACACCTGCTCGCCAACAAGCCCGTCAAGACGCCGAAGGATCTCGCCGGTCTCAAGATCCGGACGCCCAACATGAAGATTCTCTCCAAGACAATCGCCTACATGGGCGGCATTCCCACCCCGATGCCGCTCGGAGAAGTCTATCCGTCGATCGCGCAGGGCATCATCGACGGGGCGGAGAACCCCTATCCCGTCCTCTGGGGCGCGAAGCTCTACGAAAAGGCGAAATTCCTGACCCCGACGGGTCATGTCAAGAACGTCTCCATGTGGCTCGGAAGTCACAAGTACTTCGCGTCCCTCCCGCCGGAGATCGCCGGATTCATCCGCGAGGCCGCCGAAAAGGCATGCATCTTCGTCAACGATAACGTGAAGAAGGACGACGTGAAGGCGCTCGAGAACTTCCGCAAAGCCGGAGTCGAGGTCGTCGAACCGGACCTCGCGGCGTTCAAGAAAGCCGTCGAGCCGATCTACGCGGAACTTTGGGGAAAGGAACTGTACGACGAAGTCAAAAAGAACATGAAAAAGCAGTGACTGTAGCGGGAGACTCCCGTCGTTCCGGGAGTCTCCCCGGCGTCACGGGTTGCGATCTCCTCCCCGGGAGCGTGTCTGTCCGATCCTGTCCGTCTTCAAGAAAACCTGGAGGGTTAAGACCATATGAAAACCGTCAGAACCATTCTCTATCATTTCGACGATATCATCGCATCCATTGCGCTCATCATTCTCGTGTCCAGCACGATTCTCGGCGTCTTCTACCGGTATTTTCTGAGCAACCCGCTCGACTGGGTTGAGGAAGTCAGCCTCCTCTGCGTCGTCTGGTTCGTCTTCATCGGCGGAAGCTCCGCGACGAAACGGAACAGCCACGTGGGGATCGACTTCGTGATCGCCCTCTTTCCCGTCGGCTTCCAGAAGTTCGTCTTCATCTGCGTGCAGGCCGTCTGCTACGCGGTCCTCGCATTCACCGGGTGGTGGGGATGGCAGCTTGCGCTCCAGGCCGGCTTCAAGGTGACGAACATGCTCCGGATCCCGTACACGTATATCGACGCCGCCGTACCGACGGGGTGCGTCCTCATGATGATCCACCTGACGCTGCAGATGAAGCGGAACTGGGATCTTCTCGGCCGGACGGAACGGGGGGATTCGCAATGCTCGTAAGCCTGACGTTCGCCCTGCTGCTCATCCTCCTGTTCGCGAACGCCCCCGTCTTCATCGCCATTCTGGGCAGTTCGATCTTCTATTTCGTCTTCAACGATTCCCTGTCCTGGATGATGGTCGTCCAGCGATGCATCAGCGGTCTCGAGTCCATTCCCCTGCTCGCGGTGCCCTTCTTCGTCATGGCGGGCGTCTTCATGAATTACACGGGCATCACAAGCCGAATGATTCGTTTCGCCGAGGTCCTCACGGGACACATGCCGGGCGGGCTCGCGCAGACGAACGTCGTCCTGAGCACGCTCATGGGGGGGCTTTCCGGATCGTCGCTCGCCGACGCGGCCATGGAAGCCAAGATCCTCGTCCCGGAAATGGTCCGGCGCGGGTATGGCCTCGACTTTTCGTCGGCGGTGACCGGGGCCTCGGCGCTCATCACACCGATCATTCCGCCGGGCATCGCGCTCATCATCTACGGCTTCGTCGGGAACGTCTCGATCGGACGCCTCTTTCTCGCGGGCGTCGTTCCCGGGATCATGACATGCCTGTTCATGATGGTCGCTGTCCATTTCATCTCGATCAGACGCGGGTACCTGCCCATCTACGAGAAACACGCGAGCGCGCGGGAGGTCTTCGGGGCCTTCCGCGAGGCCTCGTGGGCGCTCCTCCTTCCGGTCGTCATCATCGGCGGCATCCGGTTCGGCGTCTTCACGCCCACGGAGGCGGGATCCATCGCAATCCTGTATTCGATCGTCCTCGGAACGATCGTCTACCGGGAGATGAAGCTTTCGGATCTGAAGACGGGCATGATCGAAACGGTGACAACGACCGCCTCCATCATGCTGATCATCGCTGCGGCGTCGTCGTTCGCGTGGATCCTCACGTGGGAACGCGTTCCGCAGATCGCCGCGAACTGGGTGCTCTCCGTGGTGTCCGGTCAGGGGATGTTCCTCTTACTCGTCAACATATTCCTGCTGATCGTGGGGATGTTCATCGAGGGAAACGCCGCGCTGCTGGTGCTCATCCCCATTTTCGCACCGATGGCCGCCGCCCTGGGCATCAACGACGTCCATTTCGGCATGGTCTTCATCTTCAACATGGCGGTCGGCTCGCTGACGCCCCCTATGGGAACGGTCATGTTCACGACATGTTCCATCACGGGGTCGAAGATCGGCGATTACATCAGGGAATCCGTCCCCTTCTACCTCGTACTGCTCTTCTGCCTGATCCTGATCACGTATATCCCGCAGATTTCGCTCTTCCTGCCGAATCTGCTTTTCCGATGAGACATACCGCAAGGAGATGAACGAATATGAAAGCATTCTGCATCGATGAACCGGGGAAGTTTTCGTTCAGGGAGATCGCAACACCCATTCCGGGGCCGGGAGAGGTCATCGTCCGGGTGAAGAAAGTCGGCTACTGCGGGAGCGATCTGAACACGTGGCGCGGTCTCAATCCGCTCGTCTCGTATCCCCGAATTCCGGGACATGAAATCAGCGGCGTCGTGGAACAGGTTACCGACGGCGTCCCATCTTCGATCCGAGTCGGCGATATCGTCACGGCGCTGCCCTATACCAGCTGCGGGAAGTGCTGGTCCTGCCTGAACGGGCGCCCGAACGCCTGCAAGAACAACCAGACGCTCGGCGTCCAGCGCGAGGGGGCGATGACCGAATATGTAGCGTTGCCGTGGGAAAAGATCGTCCAGGGCCGGGAACTCGGCCTGCGCGAACTTGTTATCGTCGAGCCCCTCGCGATCGGAATCCACGCCGGGAAGCGCTGCGCACCGAAGGAGGGCGAGTTCATGCTCGTCTTCGGAAGCGGAATGGTCGGCATCGGCGCGATCGCCGAAGGCATACGCGCCGGGGCGAAGGTCATCGCGGTCGATATCGACGACGCCAAGCTCGACATGATCCGCTCGCTCGGCGTCCCCTACGCGATCAACTCGAAGAAGGAGAACCTGTCCGGCCGCGTCGCGGAGATCACCGGCGGCCACGGCCCTGCCGTGATCCTGGAGGCCATCGGCCTGCCCGAGACGTTCGTCGCGGCGGTCGACCTCGTCGCCTACTCGGGACGCGTCGTGTTCGTGGGGTACGCGAAGGCTCCCGTCACGTTCGACACGAAATATTTCGTTCTCAAGGAGATTTCCATACGCGGGTCGCGCGGGTCGGACAAACCGGATTTCGAGCAGGCCGTCGAGCTGCTGCGTTCGGGGGCCTTCCCCGTCGACCGGCTGATCACGGGGGAGTTTCCGTTTTCCGAAGCCGGTGCGGCTCTGGAACTCTGGAACAGGGATCCGGGCAGGGTCTCCCGCCTGGTCGTCAACATAGACTGACGGGCTATGCGGATTACGGAAGCGGAAACATGGCTGTGCCGTCGTGACCGGAATTACTTCGACAGCTCCCGGACCGGCCGGTCGCCGATGCCCTGGGATGTCGTCGTGCTCCGCCTCGCAACGGATACGGGTCTTTCGAGCGTCGTGAGCTTCCTCGGGGCGCGTTCCGGCGTCGTGACGGAGGCGTTTTTGCACGAGAATATCCTCCCGGTCGTTCTCGGAAGGGATCCTCACGACCGGGAGGCGATCTGGCACGAATTCTGGAACATGGACCGCCACCTCTGCTTCTTCCCGGTCTACCTCCCCGGTCCGATCGATGCAGCGCTCTGGGAGCTGGCGGCGATTGAGGCGTCGCTGCCCCTGCACCGCTACATCGGCTCGTACCGGACGTCGATGCCCGTGTACGCGAGCGGCCTGTTCCACGAAACGGCCGACGAATACGTCGCCGAGGCGAAGCGATACGCGGCGGACGGCATCCGCGCGTACAAGGGGCACCCGTGCGGTCCGTGGCGGAAGGACATGGAGATCCATGCCGCGCTGCGCGACGGCGTCGGACCGGATGTCGCGCTCTTCTCCGACCCGGTCGGAGAGTATTCGCTCGACGAGGCGATCCGCGTCGGCAGGCATCTGGAAACTTTGAGATACGTCTGGCTGGAGGAGCCCTTCCGGGACTTCGAGCTGGCGAAATACAAGAAGCTCTGCGACACGCTCGACATCCCGATCGCTGCGACCGAGACGACACGCGGCGCCCACTGGGGCGTCGCCCAGGCCATCGCCTTCGGCGGCGTTGACATCGTCCGCGCGGACGTATCGTGGAAAAACGGCGTCACGGGGACGCTCAAGATCGCCCACCTCGCCGAGGCGTTCGGCATCAACTGCGAGATCCACACGACAACCATGGCGCTCATGGACCTCGCCAACCTCCACGTATCGTGCGCGATCCGAAACTGCGAGTTCTTTGAATACTTCGTTCCCGAGGAAAACTTCCGATTCCCGCTGAAGACGCCGCTCGCCATCTCCGCCGACGGCCGCATCGACGCGCCGGAGAAACCCGGGATCGGAGGCGACATCGACTGGGACGCCATCGACAGGATGTGCGTCTCCCACAGACGCACGTCGGTCTGAAGACACGCCCGAAAGGAAGGGATCCACATGTCCGTCATCACCGATATCCGCATCTACCGCGCCGTGTCTCCGCTGAGCCGGCCGATCGCCGACGCCACACACACGCTGTCGGAAATATCGTTCTTCGTCGTCGAAGTCGAGTCCGACGAAGGCGTCACGGGACAGGGCTATCTGCTCTCGTTTCACTACTCCCCAGGGGCCATCGCAGGGGCGCTCCGGGACATACGCCCCCTCGCGACAGGGCTTCCCGTCAACGAAACCGGAACGCTCTCGCGCCTGGCCGCGGCCGAGCACGAGTACTTCGGCCGCGAAGGAATCCAGAAGTGGGCGCTCGCGGCGACCAACGTCGCGATGTGGGACTGCTGGGGCAAGACGCTTCGCACGCCCGTCTGGAAGCTCTTCGGAACCTGCGTACGCCGCGTGCCGGTCTACGGCAGCGGCGGCTGGATCTCCTATTCGATCAGCGAACTTGTAGCGGAGGCTGCGGAATACAAAAGACGCGGTTTCAGGGCCGTGAAAATCAAGGTTGGAGGCGGCATCGAGCACGACCTCGAACGACTTCGCAAGGTCCGGGAGGCTGTCGGCCCCGACATCCGGATCATGATGGACGCCAACCAGGGGATGACCCTTCAGGATGCCCTCGTCCTCTCGCGTAAGGCGGAGGCGCTGGACATCTTCTGGTTCGAGGAGCCCATCGACCACAGGGATTACGAGGGGTACGCGCTTCTCCGGAGCCGGAGCGCCATTTCGCTCGCCATGGGGGAACGGGAGTACGATACGGAAGCGCTGAAAAACCTCATCGACCGGCGCGCCATCGACCTCTGGCAGCCGGATCTCATCCGCCTCGGCGGCGTCGAGGAGTGGCGCGCCTCCGCCGCGCTCGCGCTCGCATTCCACATTCCGGTCCTTCCGCACTACTACAGGGACTACGACGTTCCATTGCTCTGCACGATCCCGAACGGCGCCGGCTCGGAATCGTTCGACTGGATCGACGGGATCATCGACGCCCCGATGCGGATCGAGGACGGCTTCGCCTACCCGCGTGAGGCGCCGGGATGGGGATTCTCCTTCCGTCCCGAATGTCTGGTCCCTCTTGAGGAAATCGCACCGGAAACAGCACCCGCGACAAAGAAAACGAAGAAAAGGGGGAATGGCTCT
>CAZVUT010000111.1:0-8809 GCA_964630155.1 uncultured Synergistaceae bacterium | reverse complement strand
TCGTCCGCGTGCCTTCCTCTTCGGACACCATGATTTCGTGGATCTTCTCGCCGGGACGGATTCCCGTGACGACGACCGGGATGTTTCGGTCGCCGACGAGCGTCGTCGCGATGTCCATGACGCGGGAGGACGGGATCCTCGGGATGTAGGTCTCGCCTCGGCGCGCGTTTCGGATTGCCTCGACGATGGTGTCCACGGCGCGTTCGAGCGGGAGCAGGAAACGCGTCATGTCCGGCGTCGTGACGGTGACGGGGCCGCCGTGCGCGATCTGCTCGTGGAAGAGCGGGATGACCGATCCGCGCGAGGCGAGTACGTTCCCGTAGCGGACGCAGATGAATCGCGTGCCGGGGGTCAGGATGTTCGCCGCGATGAAGACGCGCTCCTGGACGGCTTTCGTCATTCCCATGACGTTGACGGGTTTGCACGCCTTGTCGGTCGAGACGCCGACGACGGTTTCCACGCGAAGTCCGTGCTCCCGGATGGAGCGGACGATGTTTTCCGCGCCCGCGATGTTCGTGAGGACGGCTTCGTAGGGGAAGTATTCGCAGCTCGGAACCTGCTTGAGCGCGGCCGCGTTGATGACGATGTCCGCGTCGCGGACCGCCGGGAGGATGCTGTCGTAGCGGCGGACGTCCCCGATGCGGAATTCCAGGAGCTGCCGGAAGTTGTCGTAGATGATTTCGTCGGTCGCGCGCGCGCGCTGCTGGTATTCGACGCGCATGTAGTGCTGCTTGGCCTCGTCGCGCGAGAAGATGACGACCTTCGCGGGCGTTCCGTGCGCTCCGGAGAGCAGCCGGCGCGTCAGCACCTTGCCGAGGGAGCCGGTTCCTCCCGTGACGAGGACTCGTTTGTCCTGAAAGATCATTTCTCTGAGGTTCCTTTCTTGGTGTCGATGTCGTCGTATGTCCGGTAGTAGGGGCAGGACAGGTAATCATTGTACATGTCGCGTACGAGTCCGGTCCAGTCGTCCGGGGCGTAGCCGGTCGCCTGTCGGAAGCGCGTCGAGTCGAGCGACCGGTCGATCGCGACGGCGTCGTCGGCAACGATGGCGATTTTCTTCCCGTAGGTCTCCGCGATGCGTCCGAGGAGGTCGTGCTTCGAGATCGGATCGACCGAGAGGTGGTAGAGCCCCGTCAGTTGGGGATTGGGAAGAACGTAGTCGGCGACGACCCGCGCGAGTTCGGGCGTCGTCAGCCCGGAGTAGATGGCCTTCGTGTACCCCTTCACTGTTCCCCGCTGGGCCATGAACCATTCGACGAGCGAGAGCATTCCCTTGATCTCGTGTCCGATGATCGACGTCCGCAGCGTGACGCAGTGGGGTTCGTAGTAAACTTCCCCGAGGTATTTCGTCCGCCCGTAGAGGTCCTTCGCGTCCGAGGGATCGTCTTCGCGGTACGATCCCTTCGATCCGTCGAAGACGCAATCCGTCCCGAGGTGGATCAGGCGCGCGCCAGCGGTCCGGCAGACGAGCGAGATCCGGTGGGGGAGCTGCGAGTTCACCGTGATGGATGTCAGCGGATCCTGGGCGCCGGAGAGCTGCTTGATCAGCCCGATGCAGTTGATGACGACGTCCGGCTGGAGCGACGCGAGCGCCCGGATGACGGTGTCGAAGTTGTCCGCGTCGACGTGCGGCCGCATCTTCCGGACCAGATGCGCCGGAAAGGCCGCGGGCAGGTCGGCCTGGTTTCGGCACGTCGCCCAGACGTCGAGGTCCTCCCTTTTCGAGAGGATTTCGAACATCTTGTGTCCCACCATTCCCGTCCCGCCGAGAACCAGTATCCGCTGCGTCATCGGTCCGCCTCCTGCCTGGCCCATCGCATGTAGTCGCGAAGGCCCTCTTCGAGGCCGACAGACGGGGAGAATCCGAAGGCGGTTTGCGCTTTCGATATGTCCGCGAGACTGTGCCGGACGTCGCCGGGACGTTCCGGACCGTGGAAGACCTTCGGCGTGATCCCCGAAGCCCACTCGAGGAGACGAACGAGTTCGTTGATCGTGACGCGCGACGCGCTTGCGATGTTGTAGGCTCCGGAAATCGATGGGGTGCGGGCGGCTTTGATGTTCGCCTGGACGACATCGTCCACATGGATGAAGTCCCGCGTCTGTTCTCCGTCGCCGAAGATCGTGAGCGGTTCGCCGCGAAGCATTTGGAACGCGAAGATCGGAATGACATTGCCGTAGGCGTCAAAGCGCTGGTTCGGTCCGTAGACGTTGAAGTAGCGGAGCGCGACGGCGTCGATTCCGTAGAGTTTTGCGTAGGCGAGGCAGAGCTTTTCCTGGCAGAGTTTGGTGCAGCCATAGGGAGAGTCCGGCTCGACCTGGTGGTCTTCGCGGATCGGAAGCGTCTTGAGTTCGCCGAAGATACCCGCCGATGACGTGACGACAATTTTTTTGACGCCGTATTTGCGGGCGGCCTCAAGGACGCGGATGGTTCCGAGGACGTTGATTTCCGCATCGGTCACGGGATCGTCGATGGAGCGCTTGTTTCCGACGGACGCCGCCAGATGGAAGACGACATCGGCGTCTTCGAGCGCGCTTCCGACGGCCTCGGGGTCGCGGACGTCCCCTTTGATGAACCGCACCGCGGGGAATGGAAGCAGGTTTGATTCGTATCCCGACGAGAGATTGTCGAGAACGGTGACTGGACAACCGTCTCGCGTCAGCGCTCCGACGATATTCGAACCGATGAATCCGGCTCCTCCCGTAACGACGTATCGCATCATTCGTTTTCCCTCCAGACGCGGAACCGCGAGAAGGACGGCGACGGTTCCCGTTCATTCTTTTCGAAAGATTCGGCCTGTCAACGAAGCTCTTATGGATGATCCGGGCGGATCAGCGATGAGAAAATGTCTTCGAAAACAGTAACTCCGGTATTGAATGATAACGCTTTTTCGTAGAATTGTCTGCCGTTCGCGCCCATGCCCGAGCGTTCCGCACCGCTCATATTCCGCAATTTCAGGACGGCCCGTGCGATATCATCCGGGTTTTCCGGGCGGCAGCAAAGCCCCGCGTTCGCCTGTCGCACGAGATCGGCCGCGTTTCCTTCGACTCCCATGAGGATGGGTTTGCCGACAGCCATATACGCCTGCGTTTTGGACGGAATCGTTATCCTGAAGAGCGGATCGTCTTTCAGATGGACCAGAAGCACTTCCGCGCATGCAAGGACGTCTCCCATCGCCGACATCGGTTGTCGGGGGAGGAAAACGACGTTGGAGAGGGGGTGTGCGGAATCAGCAGCTGTTGCTTTGAGACGATCCGTTTCCACGCCGCCGCCGACGAACGCGAAGAGAACGTCTCCAGCGCTCCGCGCGACGATTCTCGCCGCATCGAGGACGGCGCCGAGCGCCTGCGCCCTGCCCATCGTTCCGGCGAACATGACCACGAATTTGTCCGCCAATCCCAACGATTGCGCGGTCAGGGCGCTGCGGGGACGGGGCGAGTGCGCGGTTTCCTCCGTCCAGTTATAGACGACCCTGATTTTTCCGGCGGGGACCCCGCGTTCGATCAGGAGGTCCCGGAAGCCGGGCGAAAGCACGGTGATGACTGACGCCCTGCGGTAGGCGAAGCGGCATGTTTTTTCGATCGTGCGCAGGATTCGGCGATTCGAGAGCACCCCTGTTGCTGCGATGGTGTCCGGCCACATGTCCTGAACATCGAGGACGACGGGAACCCGCTTGACGCCGCCGATGACCGCCGCCGCAAGTCCGGTCGTCAGCGGCGGGTGATAGGCGTAGATGACGTCTGGTTTGCGCGTCATCATGCTCCCGAGAACGGATGCGGACGCGAAGAACGAGAGATAGTTCGCGGCACGGCCGAATCTCGACTGGTCATGACTCGGATAGAGAGGAACCCGCAAAACGGGAACGCCGTCCATGATCTCGCGCCGGCGCCAACGGATCCTGTATCCCGGATAGACATGACCGCCGGGATAGTTCGGAAAACCCGTGATGACCTGGACGTCGTGTCCGCGGCGAAGAAGCTCGCGAGCGAACGGGAGCCCCTTGAAATCGGGCTCCGGGGTGAACCATTGCGTGATCAGGAGGATGTTCATCGACTAGATGACGCGGACGCGCGTCGGACGCCGACACGATCCGCCGGCGATGCAACGAAGATCGAGAACGTAGCGTCGCTCTCCGTCGCATGAGCCGGTTTCACCGCAGATGGGCGGATCTGTCTGTTCGTAGCCCATGCGCGACCAGAGATCGGCGACGGGGGCGTTTTTCTGCGTCGGGACGTATCGGGCGAACAGGCGTTCCACACCGGCATCCCTGAGCTGGTCCTCGAAAACGTTCAGGGCGGTCTCCTCGACGCCGCGCCCCATGGCCCGACAGCTCATCAGAAATGTGTCGACCGTCGCGTCGGGCGTTTCGATGCGTGCGATCAGCAGCAGAACCTGCCCGAAATCCCCGAAACGGTCTGTCAGGGAGCCGATCCGGATGAACCATGACGGATCCTGCGACATGCGCGCGAGATCCGCCTCCGTGTAGCGCCTCGTTGTGACGTTGAACTGGTTCGTCTTCTGCGTGAGCTGGGCGGCGCGGGGAATATCATTTCCCGAAAGAGGGCGAAGCGTAAGCTCCATTTGCAGGGATTCAAGAAACGAATCGAGCGAGTCGAACCGCGATTTCTCGTCCTCCCGCTTCGCTTCGCTCCGGTACATCGCCGTCTTTTCCGCATCCTCGCGGGTCGCGCGCGGGAGCAGGAAATATTCCCGGCTCAGTTCGGCGATGAACGATTCGAGCGTGCCCGTGTCGGCCGGGAAGTCCGGAACCGCGACCTCCGGAAGCGACGCACGGACCGCCTCTCGTTCGATGGGGCTGTCGTCGAGGAACACGAACGAATCGAGACCGATGTTTAGGGTTTCGGCAAGAGCTTTCAGATTCTCCGGTTTGGGCAGCCAGTTGGCTTTCACGGCGACGAAATCGCTTTCGCGAAGCGGCATGTGCGGGTGATTCCGGATGGCGTCGAGCGCGTCCTCGGGATTGTTCTTCGACACGACTGCGAGCAGGACGCCCATATCCGCAAGTTCCTTTATCCGCCTCTGAAAGTCATAAAAGCGCGCTCCGGTCCCGGTCGGCGCGAGGTCCAGTCCTCCGACGCCGTCCTCTCCGACGACGCCGCCCCACAGCGTGTTGTCGAGGTCGAGCGCGAGAAGCTTCTTCCGCAAGCCGGCGAACGCGTTTCGAATTCGTCGCATTTCGCGTATGATCGCCTTTTCTCCGGTGTTTGAAAAGCGGAGTCCTCCCAGATACCACATCTTCGGACTGTAGCAGTGCGTCCGTCCCAGCGTCGCGACGATATCCGAGAGATCGAGAACGGCGATCCCCTCTTTGTCGAGCTCTTCGCGCCAGCGTGCCTGAAGGGCTTCCTCGGCGCGGGGAGACGCCAGCGGGGCAAGTGAACGCCGCGGAATGTCGAGGGTGGAGACGACGAACGATATATCCGAATGCGACCGGATCGCCGCAGCAAGGGTTGCGAGCATGGAGTCGAGTCCGGAAAAAGCTTCCGTCTTGCTCCAGACATCGGGGAGGAGTTCCCGACCGTCGAGAAGAACGAATACGATCGCGGGGGCGAAAGCGTAGAGATCCGAAGACGGAGCGACGAGCTCCTGCATCCACGTGTTGTACCCGCGGGACACGAAGAGATCGTCTCCGGTTTCGGAGCAATATCTGGATGCGAGGCTTTCGATCGTGATGTTCGAGAGAAGGGCGATCTTCATGGAGAGTCTCCTGTGGGTGCTATTCCGCCGGGTTTTCCGGCATTTCGCGCCGCTTGACGATGCGCGCCGGGTTTCCGAGAACGGTGCAGCCAGCGGGGACGTCGGAGTAGACAAGGCTTGCGGCTCCTATAGTAGCGTCCTCACCAACCGACAATCCCTGAAGAATCGTCGCCTTCACGCCGATAAACACGCCATCGTCTATCGTGACGTTTCCGGATATGTTCACTGTCGGCATAATGGATACATACTGACCGACGATGGAATCGTGCCCTATTTCGGCTCCCGTGTTGAGGAATACGAAGCGTGCGAGTGTGACGTTGAGGGAAATCATGGAAAACTGAGCCATGACGACTCCCTGCGAAAGGATGGAACCGCGCGAAACGTACGACAAGGGATGACACATGGAAGGGTACGCAAGATTCGGGTTTGCGGATAGGGCGGCATGGAGACGTTTTTTAATCGTTGGGGAGGCGATGCCGAAGACTACGTCCAGAGGTGTTTCCCATGCCTGGAGCCGCGTTTGTCCGCCCAGGACGGGATATCCCTCGAGAATCGTTCCTTCAGGCACGCCGTCGTCGATAAACCCGAGGATTTGCATCTTTTCGGCCGGAGCCTTTGTCTCGTTCACATCCTCGACGATCCGGAGCACTTCACGTCCCAGACCGCCCGCGCCGTACACGACAATGTCCTGCATGATCAGACCTTTCGGACGCAGTGTCCGCCGTCTATTACGAAGGATTGTCCCGTAATCCAGCGCGATTCGTCAGAAAAAAGGTATCGGATGAATGAAGCGACATCCTCCGGATTGCCCAGTCCGAGAGGATATCCGGATTCCAGGTTCGATCTCTGCTCGGCGGTCAATCTTCTTAAGAAATCCTGTGACATATCTGTTTGCACCATCCCGAGAACCAGCGCATTGAGTCGTACGTGCTTTTGCACCAGTTCGGCCGCCGCAGCGGGAAGAAAGCCTTCAAGCGCTGCTTTGCTTGCGGCATATACGGAATTCCCGATTTGTCCCTCATGCGCCGAAAGGGATGACAGAAAGACAAATGACGCCCCATCCCTGTGGAGTATCTCCTTTTTGGAGAGCACCCGAACGAGTTCGATGGCCGAAAATGTGTTGAGATCGAAAATATCCCGTGCGACGGCAGGTTTTGAAAGGTTGATCGGGATCGTCTTCTGTTTTCCGGCGCAATAGACCATTCCGGAGACCGGCCCCGCTTTTTCGGCGATCAGTTTTGAATACTCATCGAGAGATTCCGGGACCGAGAAATCCCACGGAATCATCCGGCGCCGCTCCGGAGGGTACAACGAGGCGACCTCTTCGAGCGCCCTTTCGTCACGCGACGAGAGGACGACGTTTGCGTCGTCCTCCGCGAGCCGATGCGCGACCGCCCGGCCGATTCCCCGTGACGCTCCCGCGATAACGATCCAGCCGTCATTCCACATATTCGACCACTCCCGGACAGATACATGGTCCGATCGCCAGGGAAACCGACGCGATCGAGAGTCCGGCTCCGAAGCCCGAGAGAATCATTCGCTGCGGACCATCGGCGATCTGTTCCTCCAGGTTCGCGCATATCGTCAGCGGAATTGTGGCGGAACTCGAGTTCCCGAAGCGGTCGATGCTGATCGGAACTTTCTCCTGCGGGAAGCGGAGCTTCTTGGCGACCTGGCGAATCATGAACCTGTTCGCCTGATGCACGACGAGAAAGTCGAAATCGTCCGGAGTCTTGTCTTGCGCGCGCATCAGGCTCTCGATTGTTCCCGGGACGCGGCGGACGACGAAAGAGAAGACGTCCATGCCTTTCATCTGCATGTCGATGGAGCGACGACGTCCTCCGTCCTGATAGTCGATATACGTCGCGCTGTCAGAGGTTATCCTGTTTCGGTACCCTCCGCCGGGAATAATGAGCGCATCCCTGCCCGCACCGTCCGTCTCGAACTCGAAAAGCCAGGGGCAGGCGTCCGTGTCGGGTTCGAGGACCGTCGCCGTTCCGGCGTCGCCGAAGAGGAGCGCGGTCGCCTTGTCAAACGGGGAAGCGAAATGCGAGTTCGTCTCTCCGTCGAGCAGAAGCGTCGGTTTTCCGGTCGTTCGGGCGCACATCGCCGCGACCCAAAGGCCGTAGGGATACCCGGAGCAAGCGAGATTGACATCGAAGGCGAAGGAAGAAACCGGGAGTTCAAGAATTGTCTGCGCCTGCGTCGCGTTATTGGGCATGAGATAGTCGGGACTCTCCGTAACGAAGACGATTCCTCCGAATGACGAAAAATCGAACGGTCCTGCTTCCTTGAGCGCTTCCGCCGCCCTGATGCAGAGGTCCAGCGACGTCGTCCGCCCCTCGGTCGAGACGCGCCTTTTTTCGACGCCCGTAGTCGAAACCACGGCTTCGATCTCGTCGCCGAACAGCGCCGCGCCGAAAACGCGATTGTCGATCTCCCTCTGGGGAACACATGCGGCAATGCCCCGGATCGATACTCCTTCGACCGTCGCGGTCATCGGGACTCCCCGGAAGCCAGCGCAATCATGTCGGGAACCCCCCTGATATCCGCAATCTTCTCAAGCGGCAGACAGATTCCGATTTCGTCGAGCGCCATGACGATCTGGAGCATTTTCAGCGAACCCCATTCCGGAATGTCGTTTTTTTGCGTTGTCCTCGAGACGGGACAGTCGAGAATCTCACTCACGGTTTTCAGGATGATCTCTTCCATGAGCTATTTCGCTCCGCCCGTTTCGCAAACCACGCCCGGAGCGACGAGGGAATACAATTCGCCGAGTGTGTTCAGGGAGGAGAACAGGTCCGGATCAACGGAAACGCCGTACGCATCTTCGAGGTAAATGATCATTGCGAACCCTGTCATGGAAGACCAGGAATCCGCCGCTTTGCGAAAGTCCGTTTCCGGAGAGAGAGATCCCGGGTCGACTTCCAGAATCTCCGCGATGTCCTTGAAATATTGTTCCTGCGACAAGAGTGTTCCACCTCGCTGTGCATTTCGTCTGCAACGGACGCTATTATAGCAAATCAGGGAGGCAAGCTCTTCGACATTGTCGCATCGTTCACGAGCCCTTGACGAAATTTTCGCTTCGTGTAG
>CAZVUT010000110.1:0-8905 GCA_964630155.1 uncultured Synergistaceae bacterium | reverse complement strand
GAAGCGCTTATCGACATCTCTCCGAGTCCTTCCGCGCCGGAAATCGGGCAGGAAGACGAAACGGAATAACCCATGGACGGGAGCGTGCGGATCCGGGCTCTTTCCTATGAAGGGGGCATCCGGGAAATTTCGGAGCGCGCAGCCGTCCTGGAAAAGGCGGGACGGGATATCATCCACTTTGAAATCGGGCAACCCGATTCGGATTCCCCCCAAAACGCAAAAGACGCCGCCATTGACGCTCTTCGCAGGGGAAAGGTCGCGTACACGCCCAGGGCCGGCATTCCCGAATTGCGCAGGGCACTCGCGGGTTTGGAGGCGACGCGCGGGGTCCACGGCTCGTGGGAGGATATCGTCGTAACCTGCGGCGCAGTGGAAGCCCTGATGACCGTTTTTCTCGCAACGCTCGACCCGGAAGATGAGGTCATTATCCCGACTCCGGCATTTCCCGCATACTTCGACCAGGTTCGGCTCTGTTCCGCGGTCCCGATATCCGCGCCAACGGCGGGGGATCCGGATGTCGACGCCATCGAAAGGCTCGTAACGGACAGAACGCGGCTTATCGTTCTGAACTCTCCGTGCAATCCTACAGGCCACGTCCTTTCCCCGGAATGTAACGCCCGGCTTTTCGATCTCGCGGAAAGACGCAATCTGCTTCTTGTATCCGATGAATGCTACGCCGATTTTCTCTATGAAGGACGACATGAGAGCATCGCCGCGATTCCGGACGCGAGGAGCCGCGTATTTGTCGTCAGTTCCCTCTCGAAGCCGTTATCCATGACAGGCTGGCGAATAGGATACGTCCTCTGTCCTCCGGCGTTCCTTCCGTTCATCACAAAGGCGCACCAGATCCTGACCACATGCGCCTGCTCCTTCGCACAGGCCGGCGCCGTAACGGGACTTTCCACTCTGAAGGAGACAACGTCATTCATGGTGACGGAATACCGCGAACGGAGAAGAATCGTCCTCGACGGACTCTCCGCCTGCAACGGACTGAAAATCACCCCGCCGTCGGGAGCGTTTTACGCCTTTCCCGACATATCGGCGCTCGGGATTTCCTCAATGGAGTTTTGCGCGGAGCTTCTCGAAGAAGAAGGAATAGCGATGGTGCCCGGCGACGCGTTCGGCGCTCCGGGACATGTACGGATCGCCTATACGACATCCAGGGAACGCATTCGCGATGGAATGACCCGTTTCGTGAAAGGATGGAATCGCCTGACTGCGGGGCGAGAGTAAAAAAAAACGGCTTCTTTGGGGAAATCCAGCACCCCCATGGCACCCGTCGCACACCACTTACTGCTGCTCCCTTCCGGGCCTGACAGGGTTCGTGGGGCTTCGCCGCATGGGACTGGATCTCCCCAAAAAAGCCGCAGAAGAATTGTACCCTCTTCACAGGGTTTGTGCAACGAGCATCTTGAGATATGACAGTGCAGGAGGTTCCATGAAACCGAAAACAAAGATCGATCCCGTTTCCGTGGAGGCCGTTCATCGGGAAGAATTCACACTCGCTGCACGCGAACTCGGCTTTTCGCCTCTTTCCGACGAAGCTCACGAGTCTCCGGTTCCCCGCAGCATTCCTGAGATTCGCAAAGCCGTCGTTCCTGCGCGTCACGAACGTTTCGTGCTTCGAAGGGAACGCAAGGGGCGCAAGGGGAAGACCGTCACCCTCGTCGAGACCGCCGGACTCTCTTCATCCGCGATCTCGTCATTGGCGCAGGAACTCAGGCGATCGCTGGGGTGCGGCTCTTCCGTCGAAGAGCGGAACATCGTTCTCCAGGGAGATATGGTTGATCGCTGCAAGGAGCTTCTTCAACGCAGGGGCATTTCGTTTGTCGTCTCCGGAGGCTGATTTTCGGGACACAAATACAGCTTCTCCCCTTTTGATAGAAACATGGAAGGCGCCAACCCCGACGGAAATTCAAGGGTGCTCCGGGCGTGACGGCACATCGCCGCCCGGAAAGGGCCCAATGCGAAGAGCGTCCTGAGGATCACCCCGCTTTCATCGAGGAACACGATGTCAAGAGGGTAGAACATTCCTATTGTATGAATGGAGCCGCAGGGCTCGAGCAGTAACGAACGCCGCCTTCCGCTCCACGCAAGGCCGACGAAACGTGAAAAAAACGTATCCGCCTTTCGAACGTTCCGGGCGATACATTCGCCCGATTGATGAACGACGGAAAACAACGCTCCGCGACTCATTTCAGTATGAACTCCTGAATGATGTTGATAATCGCCGGCCCGAGGATGACCACGAAGAGAGAGGGAAAAATGAACAGCACCAGCGGAAAGAGAATCTTTATCGGAGCTTTGCGGGCGTGTTCTTCCGCCTTGAGACGCCGCTTTCTACGAAGCATGCCCGCCTGTGTCCGCAAAACCTTTCCGATTGAAACTCCGAGCTGTTCCGCCTGAATGATGCTTCCCGTGAACTGTCCAACTTCCTGAATCGGAATCCGGTCGTAGATTCCCCGAAAGGCGGCCTCACGGCTCTCCCCCAACGCGATTTGGTAGAGCGAACCGGAAAACGCCTCGCCTATCGGACCGCCGATTTTGTCCGCTACCCGCTTCATGGCCGCATCCAATCCGAGGCCGGCTTCGACGCTGACCACCAGCAGATCGATCGCATCCGTAAGCTGCCTCTCGGCGTGTTCTCTCCTGAGTCTGATACGTCGCTGCATAAGAATGCCCGGAATGGCGTATCCGAAAAAAATCATTAGAAACGTGACGGGAAACACATATCTTCCGCTTGAAAAAACCATTCCAAGTGCGCCGCACAACGTCGCGAAAAACACTTTGATCCCGGCAAGGATCTCTCCGGTGATTCCCATCGGGTAACCGGCATACATGCAATAGGCATCGAGCATTTTGAGTATATGGGGAGGATAGATTTTCAGAGCGGTCCGTTTGAATGCTCCCCAGACGGGAGACAGTATCCTGTCCCTGAAAGAGTCGGAGCCGTCCATGTTCCCCTCCCGCAGATACCGGTCGACTTTTTCGGATACCGATGATGTGGACTGCGACAAGGAACGCGTAATCAAAAGAAGCGATGCGAGACTCAGAAAAAACACTGCGAGAGAAGTCGACACGCCCGTTCGTCTCCTTTCAGAATTTCGGCTTGACGATTCTCTGAACGAGAAAGATGCCGATCCCTGCGGATATGACGGCCGCGGAGAGAATGACCTTGCCGAGAGGCGTCGTAACCAGCGGGTCCATATACCCGGGATTCAGAAGGTGTATGGCAAGCGCCAAAGCAAGCGGCAAAAGAGAGATGATCGCTCCTTCGAGACGCCCCTGCGCCGTCAGCGTCCGCATTTCCATGGCCGCATCCTGCCGGTCGCGCAAAAGTCCGGCGATGTTTTCCAGTATCTCGGCCAGATTTCCTCCTACCTCGCGTTGAACGAGAATCGCCGTGACGACCATTTCAAGATCGTCGCTGCCGGTTCGTTCAATCCAGCGCCCAAGAGCCGTCTCGACGTCGAGTCCCATCGATATATCAGAAACTACCGCCTCGATCGAAGGACCGACGGGGGCTTCAAGCTGACTCCCGGAATGCTGCAACGCCTGCATGAGACTGAAACCGGCCCTGAGTCCCGAAGCGAGGAGGTCCATCAGAACCGGGAGCTGATGTTCCAGCTTCTGCATGCGCGAGTCCATCATTCGGCGGAGGAGGAAAAGCGGGAGGAAAATCCCGACGCCCCCTCCCGCGAGAAGCCCCGCGCTTCCCCGTAAAAGGAACCCTGAAAGTGAAACAAGAATGAAGAATCCGAACCACAGGGCGATCGCCTCTCCGGGTTTGAACTGAAGCCCGGCCGAAGAGAGAATGTTGCGAACCCTGCGCTGCACACGAAGGGGAAGAGGAACGGACAGCAAAACCGCGCCTTTCGCCGGAGACTCCGACCCCGGCGAAGAGAGCCAAGCGTCCGATTTCATCAGCGATGAGGAATGATCCACGGAAAAGACCGAGATGATGCAGAGGGAAGAAAGAAAAATGAAGATGCCGATGAGCGTCGGGATCATTTGTATTCCGACCGGCGTCTGAACAAGTCTTTCGGAATCGGAACGCCCGAAAGTTCGAACTTGTAGATTCTTGCAGGGAGGAGTCCCGTGGCCTGGAGCGTCCCCCGGATTCGTCCGCTTTCGTCAAAACCGGCATGGTGAAACGCAAACAGATCCTGCGTCTGTATGATGTCTCCTTCCATTCCGGTGATCTCGGTAATGTTCACGACGCGACGCGTCCCGTCCCTCAGGCGCTCCTGGTGAACGATGAGATCGACCGCCGAGGAGATTTGCTCCCGAATTGCGCGGGTCGGGAGATCCATTCCCGCCATGAGCACCATGCTCTCAAGGCGCGAAAGGACGTCGCGCGGCGAATTCGCGTGCAGCGTCGTCAGGGATCCGTCGTGGCCGGTATTCATGGCCTGAAGCATATCGAACGCCTCTTCGCCCCGGCACTCCCCGACGATGATCCTGTCGGGGCGCATTCGCAGCGCGTTACGGACCAGCAGGCGTATCGTGACCGCGCCCTTTCCCTCAATGTTCGCAGGGCGCGATTCGAGTCGGACGACATGGGGCTGCTGAAGGCTGAGTTCCGCGGCGTCCTCAATGGTCACGACGCGTTCGTCGGACGGGATGAACGACGAAAGGACATTCAGCGTCGTGGTTTTTCCGGACCCGGTCCCGCCCGACACCAGAACGTTATAGCGCGCCTCGGCCGCGCTTCGTAGAAAGGAAGCCGCCTCTTCCGACAACGTTCCGAAACCGATGAGATCCGTGGAAGAAAAGGGCTCCTTGCGGAACTTCCGGATCGTGATGGACGGTCCGTCAATGGAAACGGGGGGGATGATCGCATTCACGCGCGATCCGTCCGGGAGACGCGCGTCGACCATTGGGGACGACTCGTCGATCCGCCTTCCGATCGGGGCGACGATCTTCTCGATAATCCGCCTCACGTGTTCGTCGTCCACAAAAGTCACATCGGAAAGCTCGATTTTCCCTTTTCGTTCGATGAACACCCTGTCCGGGCCGTTCACCATAATCTCGGAGACATTGTTGTCGTCCAGAAAGAGCTGTATGGGGCCGAATCCGAAGACTTCGTACATGACGGAGCCCCGCAGCAATTCCTGCTCGGTCGGCGTCAGCGTGGTCACATCCCGAAGCATATCGTCCAGAACGGACAGGACGCGCGCCTTCAGCGCGTCTCCGGAAAGCCGCTCTCCTCCTTCCTCCGAATCCTGCGTCACCATGTCGGCGAGACGCGAAAGAAGGCGCTTCTGTGCATCCCGGAAGGCCGGCGATACGGCGGGCGCCTGATGGGCGTCCGCCCCGCCCTTTTTGCCCGCGAGCCGTCCCAGAAGGCTCATGATGCGTCCGCACCCGACAAACAGCTCGCGGCGATGCGTAGAACCTCCCTGGAGTACGGACTTTTCGGAAAGGCGCGCAACGGGGTCATCCCCTTCGTCCACGCCTGTTCGACGCTTTCATCCAGCGGAAGAAGGCCGCGCAGCGAATACTCCGCCCGGATCCTCGCAAGGTCCCCCTTGTTTCGCTTCTCGACCCTGTTCACGACGACAGCACGTTCATCGTTCGGGAACCGCAGCTGATCGAGCAGCGTATGCAGAAGACGCAGGTTTTTGACCCCCGAACACGAAAGGTCTGTCAGAAGCCAGAGCGCATGACAGGCTTCGGCCAGTTCGAGAATCGTGTCCGAAAGGGAGCGGGGAAGGTCGATAACGATATAGTCCAGCCGTTGTTCCACGGAGCGGAGAAAGGACGTCCCCATCCCGGGTTTGATGAGTTCGGCCTGCGCCGGATTTCTCGGAGCCGCGAGAATTCCGAACGGGAGCGTCGGCGTCCGCGTGAGGAAACGGATACCCGCAGAGCGGTCGCCTCCCGCCTCCCGGGCCCAGTCGACCCAGGAAAGCTCGGGGCGGGCGTCGAGATAGAATGCCGCGTCCCCGAAAGAAAGGTCTCCGTCGATCACGGCGACATCCTTGTCCGAACTTCCGAGCGCATCGGCGAGAGAAAGGGAGAACGTCGTTCCCCCCGCGCCCCCCCGACAGGACCAGACGCCGATGATTCGCGTTTCGCGAAGGCCGCTTTGTTTCGCAGCGCCGAAAACGGCCCTGACGGTCCTTGCGAGCTCTTCCGGCTGAAACGGCTTCGTGATGTAGTCCTTCGCCCCGGCCCGCATCGCATCACGAAGAAAATCCATGTCTTTCTGAACCGATATCATAATGACGCCTGTAGCCGGAAAGGACGCCACGACGTCGGGAACAACGGAGAGTCCGTTCCCGTCCGGCAGATTGATGTCCAGAAGCAGAATATGCGGCCGGTATCGTCGCAGCGAATTCATGATTCCGCCAAGAGAATCCTGTTCCGCGACAACCGTCATGTCGGTTTCCTGATCGATCATGCTTCTGATCGCCCCGCGAACCGCGGAATCGTCATCGACAAGGAGAATCCGTATCATTTTCGCCCCACCACCTGGGGGATAACGGTCACGACAAGTTCTGTCTGCGAATTCTGGAAGCTCTTGCTCCGGAACAGTTCTCCCAGAATGGGAATATCTCCGAGGAGGGGAATCTTGCTCAGGAGCTTTGTCTGCTTGTTGTCGATCAGGCCGCCGATCACAAGCGTCTGTCCCGGGTTTACGCGGGTCTTGTTCGAGATTTTGCGCGTTCTCAGTGCGGGAATCTTGATATTGCTTGCTTCGATGGCGTTATCCCAGTCGATCTCGCTCACCTCGGCGAAGAGTGTGAGCCAGATCTGATTCAACGCATCGATCTCCGGCGTGATGCGAAGAATCACCCCGTAGGGCTTCCATTCGATCTTTATCTGGTTGTTTTCGATACCGACGGGAACGGGAATCTCCCCGCCAACGTTGATAGAGGCTTCCTCTCCGCTCAACGTGACGAGATACGGCCGGCTCAGGATCCGCGCCTCGTTGTTCTGTATCAGCGCGTCGAACGTCATCGCCACGGCTTTCGATACGCCGACGGCGTCATCCCAGAGAGCGTAGCTCCCGGTGGTCGGCGACATTCCGAAGGTCACTTCCCCGACCTCGTTGCGTTTCCAGGAAAGACTTCTGAATCCCAGTTTCTGCGCAGCCTGGGTATTCAGCTCCATCAGCGTTGTTTCGAGCCGAATCTGTTGCGCGTTGCGGACTTCGATGAGGTTGACCACCTTTTCTCCGAAAAGGGACGCTATCGCCTCGGCGCGTTTCCGCTCCTTCGTCGTCTCGACGACGCCTTCGAGGATGACGCCCTTTCCCTTGACCGACGCCCGTACGGATTTCGCGTCTATCGCCGTGTCGAGTTCCCACTGGGAGGCGCCGCGGCTTTCGTGGACGATGACGGTGTCCTTGTGCTGCCCCTTGGAGTCCCAGACCAGAAGCGTCGAAAGCCCCGTCTTTTTCCCCGTCAGGAGAATCTGGTGCTGCGAAAGGGGCGCCGCGTCGAGAATCTGCTGATTTCCGACCGCTATCCGGGTTATGGATTCGAACACGAGGATTCCGGACTCGCCTTCGTCAAGATGGTATTCGGCTCCCTCCGACAAGGATGCAAAGACCAAAAATACTATTTGAAGAACGACGAAAACCATCATCCTGTGCGAACGGGACACTCTTTCTCTCACGGTTTTCGTCCTCCTTCCCGCGGAACCAGGACCGTCGTCGAGGAGCCCGGCGAAAGGACCTGAATCGCCCATCCCTTTCCCGTCGCACTCCCGGTTTTCGCGATCGTGCGGGGTCGTGCGACAGGGACCGGCGCTGCCTGGAAAGGTTGTATATTTTCCGGCCCACGGTATTCCACAACGGGCGTCTCGAACTCATCCCCCGCCGGACGCAGAGCCAGGCGGAAGTTCCCCTGACTCTGCGCCCATGCGGCGATCGCCGCCTGAAGCGGATTCACCTCAAGCACGGCCGTTCGGGCGATGTTCACCTTGGCCTTGTCCGTTCGTTCCTCGCTTCTCGTCAACGATCCGCCTATCGAAAGCACCTTCAGCCGCGACAAGAGAAGCCTGGCGACCGGGACCGGATTTTTCGCGCTCGCAACGACGTGAAAGAGATCGACATAATCCCCGGGGCGCAACAACCCTCCGGAAGCAACGACCTCGTCAATCGGAACGGCGATAGCCAAAACGCCTTTCCCGAGGCGATACGCGACGCCAAAGCGTTCCGGATTCGCGGCCACCTTGCTCCTGAAAATCATATCGCCCGCCGTAAGCGGCACGAGCGCGGGCCGCCCGACAATCTCGGAAACCGGGACCAATTCCTTCTCCGGAACACTCTGCCCCGGCATTCTGATGATCTTTACGTCAGCGGATGCAATCAGGGAAAACTGCGGGACATCCCGTTGCGCCACGGGAACGGAAACGAAACGGCCCTCCATCTCCCGTATCGTTTCCGCAAAACGCCGCTGTTGGAGGAATACAAGCCCGGAAGCCGTCAGTGCAAGAAGTAGCGCGGCGAAGATCAATAGCAGTCGCTTCCGCATCCATTCCACCACACTTCCGGTAAAGGTCAGTTCGCAAGCCGAACCGCAAATGCTCCGAACGAAGAACCTCCGGATTCGACGACTCCGGAAGCCACGCCTTTGACAAACCGTCCGATAACGCGGCTGTCCTTTCCCGTCCCGGCTACGCCTTCAAGGAAAAACATCGCGAAACCGACGATTTCGACGTTGCTCCGCCCGTACACCCCGTCCCACGAACCGACAACAGGGATCGTGATGACGCGGGGACTGCCGTCGAGTTCGTCCGGATGAAGCGCATACCATTCCCAGGCGATATGATCCTGGTCCATAATATACTCTACGCCTTCCTGGATGATCTCTTGCTGCAACAGATACTCGACCCCCTGGTCCGTCGGACCGCTCATATTGCCTGGTTCCGTCGGAAGCCAATCGCCCACGCG
>CAZVUT010000109.1:0-8970 GCA_964630155.1 uncultured Synergistaceae bacterium | reverse complement strand
ACGCCGGTTTGCGCGCAACGCCGCGAAGGAATTCCGAGTGCGGACAGTTCGGCCTCGATGATTCCCACCGTATGCGGCAGATCGAAATCCAGCTCGGGATGCTCGTGTATCCTGCGGCGCAAGCGCACCGTTTCTTCCGCGTCTCCGAGAGCCTCAGCGCGCAATTCGCCCCATCCCGCACTCTGCGTATCGTGAACCATCGTCCGCACCTCCGTAATTCTCCGCTCTTGACGCGTCGTTCCGGGACTCTATACTGGTAGCGTCATTTTCTGCTTCACGAAAATGAATTTTCCCAGACCAACCAAACGGAGGAGATCACCATGTCTCAAAAAGTTCGCAATATCGTGATTATAGCCCTGGTTCTCGTCGCCGTCGCAGGCGTTTTCGTTCTTCGCGGCCCCGCCGGAACGGCCGAGAAGGAGAAGCCGGCCGTAGCGGCTGCGCTCCCCGTCGTCATGATCCTTCAATCGCAGAGTTGCCCCGCCTGCAAGCAGATGTCCATCGTCCTGAAGGAGTTTTCCGCGAAGTACGGCGCCCAGGTGCGGACGGAAGAGGTGGACATCATGCAGAACCCGGACCTCGCCAGGGAGTTCAAGGTCCGCTACATTCCGATGCTCGTCTTCAAGGACGGACAGGGAAAGGTTCTCGGAACGCATGTTGGCTATCTGCCGCTCGACGCCTTCATGAAGAAGCTCAAAGAGGTCGGCATCACCGTCAACGCGGGGTAGCGGATGTTCCACTCCCTGTTCGAGGCCATTTACGGCATTCTTCACAGTGCGACATGGGTAGCCCCGCTCGCGGCCTTCGCATGGGGCATCCTGAGCATTCTCCTGAGCCCCTGCAACCTGATGACGATCCCGCTCGTCGTCGGATACATCGAGAACGACGAGGATCCGACGACGAAACGCGCGTTTTTCGCATCGCTCGCGTTTTCTTCGGGAATCTTCGTGAACCTCGCAGTGGTCGGAATGGTTCTGACGTCGAGCGGCATCCTCATGACCGACGTCGGGAAGGTGACGAACTATCTTGTGGCCGTCGTGTTCATCGCAATCGGTCTGCATCTCGCGGGCGTCATCCGGATTCCGTGGTTCTTCGGGAGAGGGCTGTCGGTCGGCGCCGCGGGCGGAATGAAGGGTGCGCTGCTGCTTGGGCTCTTCTCCGGCCTCGCGCTCGGACCGTGCAGCTTCGCGTACGTCGCGCCGCTGCTCGCGCTCACAATGAAAACCGCAGCGTCCAACCTCCCGCTCGCGCTTTCGCTCGTTCTTCTGTACGCTCTCGGACATTGCTCCGTCATCCTGGCCGCCGGGACATTCACGTCCGTCGTATCGCGGTATCTTCGCTGGGGAGAATCCGATCATCTGAACGTGGTGAACCGGATACTCGGGGGCGTCATCATTCTCATCGGGCTCTATTTCATTTATTCCGCTCCTCGGTAAGAACGATGGATTCTCTGCTGCACACGCTGAAAGCGTTTTCTGACAGAACCCGGCTCCGGATTCTCCTTTTGCTCCGCGGACGCGAACTCTGCGTCGGACAAATCATGGCCGCGCTCGAACTCAGCCCGTCGACTGTTTCAAAGCAAGTTGCGGTGTTGAAATCGGTCGGTCTTGTGAGCGATCGCAGGAGCGGAAAGTGGGTCTTTTGTTCGCTTTCTTCGCCGGTTCCGGGAGAGGGAATCGGAACGTTGTTTTCGCTGATCGCCCGCGAGCTTTCGGATTCGCGGCAAATCATCGAAGACCGCAAACGACTCGAAACGGTTCTGGCCATCCCGCCGGAAACGCTGTGCGAACTATTCCGGTCGCACTCCCGTATTCGTACGATCGGTTCCACCCAATCCGTTCTTTCTGTATAATGTTTGAAATATGGTATCCGAATCTCAGGGAGGGAACGCAATGAACGCTCTATACGTCATTCTCGGAATTCTCGTGGTCGCGGCTTTGTGGGGAATATCGATATACAACGGCCTCGTCCGCCTGTTCAACCTGAAAGACGAGGCGTGGAGCGGCATCGACGTTCAGCTCAAACGCCGCGTCGATCTGATCCCGAATCTTGTGGAAACGGTTAAGGGATACGCCACGCACGAAAAAGAAGTCTTTCTGAAAGTGACCGAGGCCCGTTCCGCAGTCATGCATTCGACATCAGTCCAGGACAGAGTCCAGTCGGAGAATGCGCTTACGCAATCCCTGCGATCCCTTTTCGCCGTCGCGGAGAACTACCCGGAACTCAAGGCGAACGAGAACTTCCTCGACCTTCAGAAGCAGCTCGCCGCCGTCGAGGACGATATACAGATGTCGCGACGATACTATAACGGAGCCGCGCGCGAGTTCAACGTCGGCATCGAGAAGTTCCCGAACATCCTCGTCGCCCGATCCCTCGGCTACCAGAAGGCGCCGTATTTCGAAGCCGAAGAGCAGGATCGCGTCGTTCCGAAGGTCAGCTTCTGAGCTGACCCGACCGGGACTTTTTCCGTGAAACGCATACATGCGGGGATCATTGCCGTTCTCGCGGCAATGATCCCGTTGTTTTTCGCGTCCGTCGCTCCGGCCGAAGAACGCATTCTCGAGTATCGTTCCCGCGTCGCCATCGCGCCGGACTCGGTGCTGACGGTTCGCGAGGATATTACGGTCACCGTCGAGCACCGGAACATCATTCGCGGCATCTATCGCGACTATCCGACGGACTATAAGGATGCGGCGGGGCGAGCCGTACGTGTGGGCTTCCGCGTTACGGAAGCGTTGCTCGACGGCGCGGCCGTTCCGTGGAAGACCGAGAAACACGGCAACGGGACGCGCGTCTACATCGGCGATTCCGGATCCCGCGCGCCGAAGGGAAGACACACCTACTCCCTGACCTACGAGACGACGAAGCAGACAGGCTTTTTCGAGGATCACGACGAACTCTACTGGAATGTGACCGGAAACGGGTGGGCCTTTCCGATCGACAGGGTCCGCTTCTCCCTCTCCCTGCCCGCCGACCCGGATACGAAGCGACTCGCGACGGACTTCTTCACCGGATTCGCCGGAGAACGCGGGAAAGAAGCGAGGGTCACATCCGAAGGCGAAATCGTCACGACCGGAGTCCTTTCCCCCGGAGAGGGACTCACGGTTTTTGTCAGCTGGCCGAAAGGGATCATAACGCAACCGTCCCCTGCCGACACTCCCGTTGAAACGTTTTTCCGGGATAACGCATTTGTATTGTTTTCAGCCGTCCTCGTCTGTATGTTCGTCTATTATCTGGCGATATGGTGGTTTCGGGGACGCGACCCGGTCATGCCGCCATTCATTCCCATCTTCCGCGCTCCAGAAGGAATGGATCCGGGGTTCATGCGCTATATCCGGGATATGTCCTTCGACTCGAACGCCCTCGCCGCATCCGTGCTCGATCTCGCGGTCAAGGGCGCGATCACGATTGAGGAGGTCGGCTTTGAGGGTGCGATCAAAAAACGCGGCTCCCCGCAACCGGGCGGAGGGTTCACGAAGGGACTCGCCTCCGTTCTCTCCGTCTTCACCGGCCGAAAGTTCCGGCTCGTGCGCGGTTTAAAAGATGCGGGCGACACCCTGTCCCCGGAAGAACAGTCCCTCCTCCGGTCCCTGCTCCCGACACACCGGGACAGTCTGATTCTTGAGCAGGAGAATCACGAAATCCTTGAGAAGGCCGTCTCTTCCGTCAAACAGAAATACGCTGCGAAAGGGAAATCGCTCTTCACGAAAAACTTCGGCTTCTGGATCGCCGGGCTCGTTTTCCTTCCCGTGTCGATCGCCGCGCTCTTTCTCGGTGGCTACGAGGATCTCGCTGTCATGGCGTCCGCTTCGGCAGTGTCTGTATCCGTTCTCTTCATCGCTGCGATTGTCCTCGGGAAAACCATTCGGAACATGTGGTCGCGGGGAACCGTCGGAGGAAGGGTCAAGGCCTTTATTGTCGCGGCCGTTCTCGGCCTGTCCGGTCTTTTGGCCATCGTCATCCCGATGGCGCTCTTCATGGAAGAAAACTCCCCCGTCATATTGGGAATAACGTCGGCGATTGTCGGCGTCTTCGTCTTCAAAAAGCTGTTGACGATACGCTCTGAAGAGGGCGTGCGAGTCTTCGCGCAAACCGAGGGGCTCCGGATGTTCATCGAAACGTCCGAGCGGGAACGGCTCCAGATGCTCAATCCTCCCGAGGAAACCCCCGAACTCTTTGAAACGCTCCTGCCCTATGCTCTGGCTCTCGGCGCGGCGCGGACCTGGGCGAATCGCTTCGCGGACGTTCTGGAACGCGCCGGATACGCGCCATCATGGTACTCCGGATCGATGCCCGCGGGCGCTTTCAACGCGGGGTTCGCATCCTCCTTTGCATCCGACTTCACCGGCTCGATCGCGTCATCTTCAACCGCTCCGGGATCCTCCTCGGGGAGCGGAGGTTCTTCAGGCGGAGGCGGAGGAGGCGGAGGAGGCGGAGGCTGGTAGACGAACCCACGCAACAAGACAATCGAGCCGGAGTCATAACGCCGTTTCCGAATCGGTGTCGAAAAAAAGAAAGAACCCCTCAAAAGCCTGTGGTGCGAGGGGTTCTTTCGTCGACAAATCATGCTTTCTTCGTTGCACCATGCTTTACGTGCTTCTGATGCTCGTATCCGGATCTTCACCTGGTTCCAGACAACGTGCTTTCTTCGTTGCATCATGCTTTACGTGTTTCTGATGCTCGAATCCGGATCTTCACCTGATTCCAGACAACGTGCTTTCTTCGTTGCGTTTCTATTGCCTGAATACAGATTTACACCTTATTTCTGCAACTATTGCGGTAATTTTTCACTTTACGGGGCGCAACATCCGCCTACCCGTTACTGCCGCAAACGAAATTCAGATCTCCGATTGGAGATTCGTACGGACCGCGCCAATGATCCGTTTCGCAAAGCTATTCAGTTGTAATTCCATGAGGTTTGATCAGCCGCATTCGTTTCATTCCTGCAGATCCCCCCTCTAGTTCGGGTTTGTTACCCGTTTTTGTGTTTTGAATTATACACCCGTTCTGTGAATTTCGCAAGAAGCCCGGGAAATCACGGCGTATCGCTTCCGTCCGCGTCCGAGCCAAAGTCGAGACGACCTTGCAAAGCCGAAGGGTCACGGCAGGTTTCACCCAGAAGGCAGCGCATTGTCGAGGCGTTCCGGACGGCATAATCGCGAAAACAGTTGTTGAACATCACGAAGACTTGCTCCGTCTTTCCGGCCAGATCCCGCACCTTTTCGCTCCACTCGGAGAGTTCATTCACATCATAGGCGTACCGGAATTTCTCGGACACCGGAACAGACCCTTTTTGCCATGCTCCCCGGTTTCGTCCGTGAAAACGAATAACCGCACCCCAGCGCGATGTGACATGGATCTGAGGCGGAACCGTCCATCGGAGCTGCGGTTCATCCACGATGACGTACGCGAGATTCCCGTCACGCAGTGTTCCGAGAAAACGGTCGGCGGCTCCGGGTTCAAGCCAGGAACGATGACGCACTTCAAACGCGGCGCGGAATGGCCGGGTCACCTCCGCAACCCTTCGCACATAGCCCAATGCCTGTTCCGAGTATTTCATCCCAGGAGGAATCTGAAAGAGGAGATATCCCATACGGCGAGCCTTGTGCAGCGGATCCAGAAGGTGCGCGAACATCTCCCACGCTTCCGCGCGGACGTCTTTCGGCACATCGGCGAGCGTTACGCTTTCCGATTCGGTTTCCGAGATTTTTGAACGGAATTTTTCGGGAATGGATGCCCTGGGAACATCGTGGTACGTAAAGAGTCCCCAGACTTTCACGTTGAAAAGAAAACCGGGAGGGGTGCGGGCGATCCAGCGAAAGACGCGGGCCTGGTCAGGAAATGCGTAAAAGGTGCTGTCAACCTCTACGGTCGAAAAAACGCCGGAATAGTACCGCAGCAAGGCGGCCGGAGATCTGGCTTCCTTCGGATACCATCCGCTCTGAAGAAGCGTGCGATCCGTCCACGAGCACGTTCCGACCCGTATGGCCGACATGGTTGGATTCAGACCAGGGACGGGAGAATTCCATCGAGAAAACGGCTGACCGACTCGATCCATCGGTTGAAGGAAACCGCGGAAAAGAGATTGGCGATCGTATCGTATTCGTCCCGCGCTCCGCCGAAGGCGTCGGAATCACACGCTTTTCCGTACGCATTCATGGGCATCTCAAGGATGATATCCCCCTCATGACGATCGGTAAGGCCTTCCGGAGCCGCGACGAGAGCAAAAGTCCCGTTTCCCGCGTGCTCGCAAAGCGTCACCTTATATTCGACGGGACCGATTGCTCCGGCAGGAAAGGGAATTCGCCTCCGCCGTGAGTACCCCCGTTCCTTGAGCGCATCGTAGCCATCACGAAGAAACGATTCGGAAACTCCGTCCAGAAGCGGCAGATGTCGCATGTAGACGACCAGGCTTCGTATCATCCGCTCGACTTGCGCATGCTCCGTCGCAAGGGCGAATTCCCTCCCGCTTATTTGTCCGTCCCGGACGAGATCCCAGAGGGTCGAAGCCGTCTCCGACATGTCCTCGAAATTCACAGAGAAGCCGCACAGAAGCGCGCCCGAGGTCAGAAGAAGCGGACGGTACCACCTGTCGGGATTCGCAACGACCAGCCGTCGCGTGACGCCTGTCGCCTTCAGCTGTGACAGTCCCTTTCCGTCCGTAATCGGAAGTTCGGGGGGGACCGGCAAGACGCCGCGTTCGTCTTCCGTCAGAGGAAAACAGGGACGGAAGCGGCCGTTGTCTCTTGATTTCGTGAGATCTGCGATCCAGAGCGCCCCCCGCTTTGTTTCCGGCAGAAGCGACAGCTCTCCGGGATCGAGAATGGCTTTCGGGGTATGAACGGTATCGGAGACGAGCATGGTCGTTCGCCACAGCAACGCCTTGAAGACGGGACGCGAGGTGAACGCCTTCATGAGCGTGCGAACCGCCGGCGTCAGGTCCGAAACGGGAAGGACCACAGTCTTTCGATCCTCGCCCTTCATCGTCAGTTTTCTGCTTTCCTTCTCGAGCCAGGAAACGGGGCTCATGCGCTTCGAACCGCTGATCCGATTCCTTATCACCAGCCTCGGCAGCGCCTTGTTGCACCAGAGACCGAGTTCCAGAACATCGCAGATGTTCTCGGAAGCGACGGTGATTCCCTTCGTGTCATCCACAGCTTTCCCTCCCGCTGACTTTTTCCCGATGTTTTATTATACTCGCCCGAACGGAAGAAACGCCCGGCGCTCCGAAGAAGGCGATCCGGGAATATCCCTTGGGTTCCATCCGATTCCCGACGCGGCGCTCGTCCGGACGCCGGCCCGGGAAGAAGTCACAACGAGGCCGCTCGGACGCGAAGCTCTTCAGGATTATTTCTCCCAACGGCCGAGGAGCCGCCGGAATCCGGCCCTGCGTTGAAAATGAACGCGGAATCGCAGCAAAGATTCTTAAAATAACTATTGCATCCTGCGCACCGGAGAGATATGATGCATTGTCTTTGATTCTAGGAAACGGGGAGTTTGAGAAACCATGCAGGACACAAGCAGGATTCGAAATATCGCCATTATCGCGCACATCGATCACGGCAAGACGACGCTCATCGATTCGGTCTTCCGCTCGGCTCAGGTTTTCCGATCGAACGCACGCGTCGAAGAGCGGGTAATGGATAACAACGAGATCGAACGGGAGCGCGGCATCACAATTCGCGCCAAACATTGCACCGTTACATGGGGCGACTACCATATCAACATTATCGATACGCCCGGACACGCCGATTTTTCCGGAGAAGTCGAGCGCGTGCTCGCGACGGTGGATTCGGTCCTGTTGCTTGTCGACGCAAACGAGGGACCGATGCCCCAGACCCGGTACGTTCTGATGCACGCCCTTCGCATGGGACTGAAGCCGATCGTTTTCGTGAACAAAGTCGACCGGCCGACAGCCGATCCGGTTGGGGCTCTTGAAAAAACGTTCGATCTGTTCATCGAACTCGGAGCGACGGACGAACAGACCGATTTCCCCGTCCTGTACGGCTCCGGACTTGACGGATGGGCCGTCCGCGATCTCGAGAAAGACGACCGGAGCAGCGGAATGAAGTCGCTCTTCGAGACGATCATCGAATACGTCCCGGCTCCGGATGTTTCCCTCGAAGCCCCGTTCCTGATGCAGGTCAGCACGATCGCATGGAGCGACTATACCGGACGAATCGGTTGCGGCAAGGTTCTGAACGGCATGATTCACAAGGGGGAGACGTTTGTCCGGACATCCACCCAATGGACCAACAAGGACCGCTCGCTGGGCGCTTTCGAGGTGACGGGCTCGGAAGAAACAAAGGCGACCCAGATTTGGGTCACCCGGGGACTCGACCGGGTCGAGGTCGAAGAGGCTTTCGCGGGCGACATCATCTGGATTTCCGGTCCGAAGGATATCAGCATCGGAGACACCTTTGCGGCGGCGGACCAGGAGACCATCCTCGCTCCGCTCGATATCGAGGAGCCGACGGTTTCGATGTTCTTCCTCGTCAATACCGGCCCCTTCGCGGGACAGGAGGGACAGGCGGTTACGCTCCGACAGATCAAGGCGCGGCTGGAGCGCGAGGCGCAGGCCAACGTCGCGCTGCGCGTCGAAGATCTCGGGCGTCCTGACGGAATCAAGGTTTCCGGCCGCGGGGAACTCCACCTGTCCATCCTCATCGAAGAGATGCGACGGGAGGGGATGGAATTTTGTGTTTCCAAACCCGAAGTCATTACGGAAGAGCGGAACGGTCAGACATACGAACCCTTTGAACAGCTCATTCTCGATATTCCCGAGGACTGCCAGGGAATCATTTTCGAGAAACTTTCCCGCCGAAAGGCCCGGATTCGGACCATGACGAATCTTCAGACGGGATTGATCCGGCTCGAATTTGAAATACCGACCCGGGGTCTGATCGGCTACAGGGGGGATTTCCTGACGGATACGCGCGGACTGGGAATCATGTCTTCCTGCCTGACGGG
>CAZVUT010000108.1:0-9084 GCA_964630155.1 uncultured Synergistaceae bacterium | reverse complement strand
ACGCACGTCCTCCACAGCGTCGCGAGGCCTCCAGCGATGTTCAGCGCGCCGATCAGAACCGTCAGCGCCGGAACGAGGACTCCCGGAACGACGCACGATACGATCCCGGCCGCCGCGAACAGAAGCCCGAGCGCCACCATCAGCCGCGTCCGCGGGAACGGCCCGATCGGCGTATCGCCGGAGGCAAGCATCTGGATCGCGTTGATCACCATCAGCAGCCCGAGCTGTGCGCTGCCCGAGAAGGGAATCAGGCCGAGGTTGACCGGGATCAGCAGCACGCCGAGAAGCACCATGAACACGCCCGTCAGAAGGAGCATCGCCCTGTCGTTGGAAAGCTCCATGTCCCCTGCGGCCTTCCGTTCCGCTTCCGGGTAGGCGCGATAGACCTTCCGGAGGACACCCGCGAGAAAGAGGATCGCCGCGCCGTACGCCAGAACGACCAGCGCCGTCATGGGCGTCGACAGCAGGTCCCGCTTCCAGAGAAGCAGCCCGATCAGCGCCGACAGCAGATAGACCGCGGCGCAGCCGAGCGTCAGGAGCCGGAAGATCCCGCCGTACCGCATCCACGACCGGAGCTTGTCCTTGGCGAAGAGCATCTGCGCGAGCAGCAGCACTCCGCCCGGGCCGAAACAGAGAAAGAGCGCCGCCCGGGGAATCCGTCCGAAAACGTCGGGGACGAAACAGGTGACGATCCCGAGCGCCGCGATCCCGACGCCGGCGGCGAGCAACGGCTTCGACCGCCGGACGTCGCCGAAGGGCGTCTTGCCGAGCGTGACCGTTTGCAGCGCGAACATGAACAGGAGCAGGCCGTACAGGCCGTTTTCATAGTACGGAATCAGGCCCGCGGATGCCGGAAACAGCAGGACGCCCGCGATCAGCATCGTCATTCCGGCGATCAGCAGGATCGCCGGTTCGAGCGGGAGGTCCGCCCGTTCAAACAGCCGCCGCTTCAGCGGGCCGAGGCGCGAAAGGACGTCATCCATCGCGGACGCCGTCCCTAGCAGTACGTTCCCTTGGTGCGATAGTTCTCCCGGCGCTCGGCCGCCATCTTGCGGGCGAACGCGTCGAATTCGTCCCGATGCCCCCGGTACAGGGCGTCAAAGTCGCGCGCGGACTGCGGCAGGATGATCAGGAGCGACTTCTTCTCCACTTCGTCGAGGACGTATGCGACCGCCTCGTCGACGCTGATGGAGTCGGGCGGGGGCGTCACGTCGCCGAAGATGGGCGTGATGACGTTGGCCGGGCAGAAGACGCTGAATTGCAGCCCTTCGGTTTCCAGCTCGTATTGCAGGCTCTCCGTCATGGCGATGACGGCCGCTTTGCTCGCGGCGTAGACCGCCTGGTACGGGACGGGGATCCGCCCCGTAATGGAGCCGGTGTTGACGATGTGGCCGAACCCCTGCTCCCGCATGACCGGAATCGCGGAGTACGTTCCGTGGACCACGCCCATCACGTTCAGGTCGAGGATGAACCGCCAGATCTCGAACGTGATCTTTTCTGTCGGAAGCGTCATCCCCATTCCCGCGTTGTTGAACACGAAATCGAGATGTCCGTCGAACGCTTTCGCCTTGCCGACGAGTCCGGCGACCTGCTCCTGCTTCGTGACGTCGGTGCACACGGGAACGACCCTGCCCGGATAGTCGCCTTTCAGCCGGTCGGACTCCCTCCTGAGGTTTTCCTCCTTCAGGTCGCCCATGAAGACGGCCTTCGCGCCCTTCGAGAGCAGGCGCTCGGTTATCCCCAGCCCGATGCCCGAAGCGGCGCCCGTCACCACCGCCACCTTGTCCTTGAAATATCCGCTCACGTCTTCGTCCCCCTTCCTTACGGCAACATTCTCGAATCGCCGACGTTGAGCCTCGCGGCCCCCCGGAACAACGACGCGCCGAGGCTCCGCACAACCGGCAGGTCCGCCAGCGTTCCGATGATCCTCCACTGCAATGGATGCTGTTCGTACGAGGGCTTCGTCCACCGGATCGCGCCCTCGCCCGTCCACGCGCGGTTCACCCGCATCTCCTGCGGATAGAGCGTCGCGTGGCTCAGCGCCGCGCCGCCCTTCCCGAGGTTCGGAAGATAGCGCCAGCCGAAGAAGTTGACCTTCGGATTTTCGTTCATGACCGCGACGTCGCGTTCGGACATCTCGCCCTTCGACGTGAAATCCAGCGAAAGGAAGCCGAAGCTCTCGAAGCTCGCGGACGTGAACCAGTGATCGCCGATGTGGCGTTCGGAGGCGATGTCGGCGAAAATCTTGGGCATTCCGTCCTCCTCGCGGCCGCCGATGATCGGGCAGGCCTTGTTCTCCCAGATGACGAAGACGTACTCCCCTTCGAGCCCCTCGGAATTTCCCATGTACCTGACGGGCGCGGAGACCTGTATGAGCCGGTACTCGCCCCCGGCCATCCACTCGACGTCGCGGGCGTTGGCGTACTGAACGGACACGGTCGGCCCGCGGAGTTCGAACGCCTCCGGAATGAGGGGCAGCAGCGCCTCCGGCTCGGTCTCGAACCGGATGTTGATGCCGGACATGTCTCCATACACCGTCCGAACGGGATAAAAGGGATGCCCTCCGAAATGGACGGGCATGCTGTAGATGAAGTCGTCCTGGAACACGAACGTTCCTCTCATTGTTTCACCCCCTGTTTGGAATGGAAACGATCCAACAGCGTTCCTTCAGACTCCGGGAGGGAATCCGCGCAATCCGTCGATGGCCCGCCCGGAATTGTATATATTTTATCCGACGCAATATTTTCCGTCATTTTGTAATTTTTCATGCCAATTATAGTCTTTTATGAGGTGAAATGAAACGTCGCGGCGGGTGGACGGACGGAAAGGGCGTCTTCCGGGCAAGCGGTCGGGGTTAAGGCCGGTCGGGCCGTCGTATGGGCGACGCTCCGCGTCACACGCCGGGAGGAAGCTTGTCCTCCATCAGCCGGCGCAGATTCATGGTTTCGCCGTCGACGACGAACGTTCCGTCGCCAACGGCGTGGAAGGTGCGTCGCTCCTTCCGGTCGGCGTCGATCCACGCCCGGACGCCCTTCAGGAGAACGATGCCCGGTCCCTCGACGTAATCGTCCACGCGGCACTCCAGGCAGGCCAGGCATTCGGCCACGAGCGGCGCGTTCACGTCCGCGGCGGGCAGAGGCGTCAGGCCGAACTCCCGGAACTTGTCGACATTCGCACCGGAGCAGTCGCCGATGCGGATCACCGCTTCCGCAATGTCGACGGTCGGAACGGCCAGAACGCATTCCTTCGTCTTCATCAACGCGCGGAACGAATGGTTCCACGGCCCCGTCGTCATCGCCAGCGACGGGGTGAAGTCCGTCACCATATGCCAGGTGATCGTCATCAGGTTCTTCTTTGCGCCGTCATTCGTGGCGACCAGAATGACCGGCCCCGGCTCGAACAGCATGAACGCCTTCTCAAGCGGCAGCTCCGTAAAGCTCATGAATGTCCGCACCCCTTTCGCGTGGGATATTCTCCCAATATTCGCAGCGTCATGACAGAGGATCGAGTCGTTCTGCAACGTCGGAAATCCGTTCCCAGAACATCTCCTGAACAACAAGCGTCGCGCCGAACGCTTCGAATTGTTTCGTTTCTTTCATGACCCCTCCCATGCTTTGGTAAAACCGCAATGCGCCTGCGTTTCCCTGCAAAACCCAAAGCGAAAGGCCCGTCTTGCCATTGGATCGCAGTATTTCCGCCGCATGGCCCATAAGCGCCTTTCCCAGCCCCAGCCGTTGATACGCGGGGAGAACGTACATCGAATATATTTCACCGAACGGGCATTGTCCCTCCCGTTCGCTTCGTTCCGGCCCTCCGATACAGAATCCGGCCGGACGCATTTCCGCTTCGCATACGAGTACGAATGTCCCTTCGTGAAGTCCGGAAAGAATTTCGGTTACGAAGGTTTCGATTTTTTCCGACCTCATATTCGCAAGGATGTCGCCCGGAATCAGACCACGATAGGCGTCGCGCCACGTCGTCACCTGTATGCGGCCGATCGCCGCCACATCCGTCGCGTTCGCATGACGGAGCGAGACGCGATTCTTTCCGAAACCCAAGAGTTGATCGTGCCGATTGTGATCAGCATGAGCCATGCCGTTCTCTCCTTTCGGGGCTCATGGAAACGGTTCACCGGATATCCCGTTCCGACTTCGTCGTCACCCGCCCCTCGACGAAGGGGCCGAAGCTATTATCGGCGCTTTTCGAAACCACCCGCCCGGCCCCTCTTTCATTTCTCGGTCATTTCTCGGTCATTTTTCGGACTCCATCCGCATCCGGGGGAAGGTCATTGCACCTTATTGCACCTTTGCGAGTCCTTCTTCGAGAAACTTGAGTGACCGTCGATATAGGGCAAGATCGACGCTATCCGCCACTCTATCCAAAATCAGCCCTGTCCGCAACAGATTCCAGCCGACGGTACATTTGCAATGTCGAGTAACTGCCTTCGTATCTCCGGCCCGGAAGCGCTCAATTCGACGGTCGCGAACCGGATCGCGTGCCCCTGTATGAGAACGGTCTCGTCGATCCTGTTCCCGCCGACCGCCGGGTGAAGCAGGATTCCGGACGCGTTCTCGGCAAGGGCGTCGCCTCTCTTCTCCTGCGAGCGGAGATATGCGTAGATCTGGTAGACATACCCGCTTCGCAGGGATTCCTCCCTGTACCACCCCTTCGTCAGCAGCGCATTGAATTTCGTATCGATAACGATTCTGTGTCCCGATTCCGGATGTTCGAGAACGATGTCCGTGCGCATCGACGGGAGGATCTCCGCAATCCGGGAGGTTCTTCCGTCTGTCTGCCAATCAAAGCGCCTTCCCGTCTCCACGCGCCACCCGTATGGAGTCAGCGCCGCGTCGTAAAGGCCGCCCACGGCCTTTTCATAAAGCCTCCGGAACCAGCCGATCTCGCGGTCGGGAAAGGGAAGACATTCGTTTCCCTCAAACTCCGTCGGCAGGGCGAGATCAAAGGCGAGCCGGGCAGTTGCCATCATGAGCCGGTCGGCGGAATCGTTCCTTCCGATCCGGTCCGAACTCATTTCCGCGCGCGTCGGCCGTTCCCCGGCGACTCCGAGACGGCGAAAGTCCGTGGCGAGAGATCTGCACCGGCGCGTCAGTTCCCGTCTTCGGACAAGCTCCGCGATCGAATCCAGAGCGGACCGGACATACCGGTTCCGCAGCGTGTCGACCGTCAGCTCGTCGAAACGGCACGCGACCTTTCCGCGCGAGAGCAGTCGCCCGCACTCCGTCTCCAGCATGAGGACCCGTCCGCGAACGCGCCCGAGAACGGCGTCCCGTTCCCGGTATCCGAAGGTCAGGTTCCGCCGCATCCGTTTCTCCACAAGCCGGGCGAGCTGCTCCGCAACGAGGTCGGGGATGTCGTCGGGGTTCCGTTCGAGAGATGTTTTCTCCGCCCCGAGCGTTCGCAGCAGATCGGACGCATAGAGCATCAGGAGCCAGATGTTCCTGACGGGAATTCCTCTGACGAAACCGCTTTCGCGCCTCGCGAAGGGCGTCTCCTGCGCCGTCACAGGTCCGTCACGAGGCGTTTCTTCGCGCCTTCGACTTTCCCGGGCGCGTCGAACCAATACTCGTCCAGTAACGGTCCGATCTGTGTCCTGACGACGCCGAGGAACCATTCCCTCGGATCCGCGATGGGGTCCGAGTTGGAAGGAATCACGTAGCTGTGCCCGATGCGGAACTGGCGTCCGAGCCCCGAATCGGCGGCGATGGCGTCGTTCAGTTCGAGAATCCTCTTTTCGATCTCGTCGAGGAATGCCGCATCGAAGCCCCATTTCTTCGCCAGCCATTCCCTCCACGGGCTGCCGAACCGGGGTTCGAGGTCCACAAAGGCGAACCGCCGCCGAAGCGCATAGTCCACGATGGCGAGCGACCGGTCCGCGATGTTCATGGTCCCGATGACGTAGAGGTTTGCGGGGATATAGACGCGCTCTGACTTTCCCTTCCTGTAACACAGTTCGAGCGCCTCGGAGGGAGTGCGCTTGTCCGATTCCAAGAGCGTCAGCATTTCCCCGAAGATCTGCGCCGGGTTCCCCCTATTGATCTCCTCGATCACGAGAACGTGTTTCTTCTCCGGCTCCTCAAGCGCGGCATTCGCCATTTCGAGGAACGGGCCGTCGGTCAGGACGAGAGTCCCCTCTCCGGAGGGGCGATAGCCGCGAACGAAATCCTCATACGAGAGGTTCGGATGAAACTGGACGGCCCGGACACGGTTTTCGTCCCTTTCGCCGATCCACGCGAACGCCAGCCGCTTTGCGAGCCATGTCTTTCCCGTTCCGGGCGCTCCCTGGAGGATGATATTCCGCTTTGTCCGGAGCAGATCGAGGATTCCTCCGAGTTCTTCGCGTTCGAGAAAGCATCCGTCGTCGATGATGGACTCGATGGAATATAGCGGCTGAATGACGGGAGCTTCGGGCGCGAAGTCGAGCAACCGGTAGCGCCCCCGCTCCAGAAACTCGAGCCTTTCCTCGTCGCGAAGCGTCTGAAGCGCTCTGGAAACGCTGAACGGAATGGAGCCGTTTCCGGGGAAGAGTTCCGCGAGGTCGTCCTGATACGCTTCGAGAAATTCGCCCCGGTCGAATTCGTCGCATCCCTTCTTCGTACAGAGATCGCGAACGCGTTCGTATACCGCGCTTTTCCAGTTCTTATCCTCACGGGAAACGGGTTCCGTATAGAGCAGTGATTCGTTGGAAAGCTCCGGGAATGAATGGACGGGGTAGGATTCTTCGAGGAAGCGTTTTTTCAGGTTCTCGACGAGATTCAGATATTCCGCCCCAGGAAGCTTTTCCTTCGGTCCGCGTCGTCCGATTCCGATCCCGAGTTTGCCTTCAATGTATGCCCGCGACCGGGCGTCCAACGAGAGATACTCCCAGGGCCGTATCCAGTAGAGCCCCATCGTGAGGTTCCACGAGACGCCGGAGACCTCTATGGCCCTGTCGAACAAGGAGACGAAGTCGGACGCATCATCGCCGGTGTCCGAATCGGCGCGCCCGATCGCCCGCTCGAAGACGTCCCACAGGGCGTCGATATCCCCGGCCCCGCGGTCCTTTTCGTATCCGTAAAAGAAGGATTTGAAGTTACTGAGTTTCGGAACGCCCTCAAAGGATGCGGGGACCGGTTCCGTGACGCCGAGAAACTCCGCGAGCTTCGCGGCGATCGCGGTTCGCTTTTCGTCGCGTATCCCCCTGTTGAACGTCCCGATGACCGTAAACGGGCAGATGTCCCGGGGAATCCCGCGGGTTCCGTCGAGGTATTCGTCGTTGAGGTAGGAAAGTTCCCCGTATTCTTTCATCATTCCGGCGATACCGGCGAGGAGTTCCGGACGCCGGTCGCGGTACGCCAGAAGTCTGTCGGCGATCGCGGACATGAACTTCGTCCATTCGAAGGAGGAACGGACGGAAGTTCGGTCGCCGAAACGCTCCTTCCAGTAGGGATCGTTCCGGAACCGCGCCAGATCTTGCGGAACGTTGCGAAAGACGAAGTCGATGAGGGACTCGGAGTACCAGTCCTTTGCCTGGACCTTCCATACGAGTCCGATGCTTGTGTAGAAATACCATTCCCGAAGTCGTTTCAGTTCGGGCGACTGGTCCCACGCCACTTCCACCCGCAAGCCGTCGCCCGGGTTCGCCGTGATGCGCCCTACGCCCCTGATCGCCATGACGGAGACGGGATGGCCGCGGTTGTCGAAGGGGAGCCCCTCCCGATTTTTCCGGACGAAGGTCAGCCGTATGGCGATAGCGTCCCCCGGGAGCATTGTTTTCACCAACGCGACGTTCTTTTCCGGAGGGGAATACTGCTCCCAAATTCCCTCCTGGAAAAACCGCTGCGTCTGCTCGACATGTCCCTTGAAGGCGGCCCCAACGAACCAATAGGTTCCGGTGCGGTCAGTCGCTGCTGAAGAACCCGCCATTTGTTCCCTCCCGTCCTTCGTACGACGCACGTGATTGTCCACGACTGCCACAGTCGCAAACGTCACGACGCACAAAAGTACAGTTGAATCAATAATGAGCAATATACACCATTCCATCATAAACGAGAAAATATGTGTACACTATGAATCGACGAACCGCCTGATTCGCGCGTATGAAAAAGCCCCCGCTCCCTGGGGATGTCGCCAAATCCGCAAAGGCGACGACATGCCCGGAAGACGGGGGCGCTCAAGACGATGACGGCGGGGAAAGCAACGGCCTCACTCCGCAAATGTCGCGGAGCCCTGGAGCACCCTTTCCGGCGCGTCGTCGGCTTGTATTGCGCCGTCGTCGAGCAGCCAGACCCGGGGAAAGCAGCGCGAGACGAAATCGAAGTCGTGCGAGACGGCCAGCACCGCGCCCGGGCGCTCGGCGAGCCACGACTCGAACAGCTCCTGGCGGCGCGCGTCGAAATCCCTGGTCGGCTCGTCGAGCAGAAGCAGCTCGGGCTCCACGACCGACAGGGAAGCCGCCGCGACCAGGCACCGCTCGGCCGCGTTCAGGTCGAGCGGGTGTTTCTTCTCCTTTCCGGCAAGGCCCGTTGCCTCGAGGGCCGTTTTCAGCCGCTCCGTCTTCTCCTCCACGGAGAGAGGGGCGTTCCGCAGCGAAAAAAGCACCTCGGCCTCGACGGTCGAATGGAAGATCTGCCGCTCCGCGTCCTGAAACAGAAAACCGATCTTTCCCGCCCGTTCCTTCGGGTTCATGGATGTTACGGAACGGCCGTTCAGAAGGACCGCGCCGCTTTCGGGGGGCAGCAGCCCGGCGCACAGGCGCATCAGCGTCGATTTTCCCGCGCCGTTGGGGCCGACCAGCGCGACGCGTTCGCCCCGGGCCAGATCCTTCGCGATCGAACGGAGCAGCGGGCGATCCTGCCCCTTCCACCGGAAACTCACGCCATCAATCCGCAAGAGGGGCCCGTCGGCGGACCCGGCAATCGGAAGCGCCTGTATTCGGTCCGGGATGCCGCCTGTTCGCCGCGCTTCCGGCGGCGTCCCCGGTAGCAGCCGTCCGTCGGAAAGATGCGCGAAAACGCCGCACCACGGGGCGAAGGGCTCGCGCTTTTTCTCGAGGAAGACGACCGCCGAGCGCCGCGCCTCCGACCA
>CAZVUT010000107.1:0-9090 GCA_964630155.1 uncultured Synergistaceae bacterium | reverse complement strand
TCGGGCCGATGGCCGACGACAACTTCCGGCGCGCGATGATCATCACGGGCGGGGACATCATGCCGTTCTTCACGCGCCCGCTTTCCGCCGTGCTCTGGCTGCTGACGCTCGCGACGGTTCTCAGCCGCAGCACGCTCTTTCACCGGTTGCTCGCCCGGCTGCGCAACAGGTGACGGAAGACACTCGATGAACGATTCGGAGGGGATCGACGCATGAAAAAGGTTCGTATCGGGCTCGTCGGCGCGGGGTTCGTCGCGCGGATCCACATGAACGCCTACAGGCGCGTCTACGGCGTCGAGGCGTGCGTTTCGGCCGTCTGCGCGCGCAGCGCAACGACGAAGGACTTCGCCGCCGGGTTCGGCATCCCGACGGTGTATTCGGACTACCACGATCTCATGAGGGATCCGGACATCGACGTCGTCGACATCTGCACGCCCCCGCAGCTCCACGCGCCCATGATCGCGGAGTTTTTGAACGCGGGCAAGCACGTGATCTGCGAGAAGCCCTTCACGGGGTACTTCGGTCTGCCCGACGACGCGAAGCCGATCGGGAGCGTGAGCCGCCGGAAGATGTACGATTCGGTGCTCGCGGAACTCGATCGGACGGCCGGCGTCATCCGGAAGAGCGACAGGCTCTTCATGTACGCCGAGGACTGGGTGTACGCGCCCGCGGTCGCGAAGGCGGCGTCGATTCTCGGACAGACGCGCGACAAGGTGCTGTTCCTCCGCGCCGAAGAGAGCCACAGCGGGTCGCACGCATGGCACGCCGCGGAGTGGGAGCAGACGGGCGGAGGGTCGATGATCCGGCAGGGGTGTCACCCGCTTTCGGCGGCGCTCTTCCTCAAGACGGCCGAGGCCCGCGCGCGCGGCGAACGGTTCGGCGTGGAGAGCGTCCTCTGCGACGTCGGGCTCGTCACGAAGTCGCTTTCCGACGGCGAGAAACGGTTCATCGCGGCGCGGCCGCACGACGTCGAGGACTGGTCGATGCTCTCGCTGACCTTTACGGACGGAACGAAGGCGACGATCTTCTCGGGCGACTTCGTGACCGGCGGCGTTCGGAATCTCGTGGAATTCAACACGAACACGGGGACCATCGCGTGCAACATGGCGCCCAACGACGCGATGATGTCCTACGCGGCGGACGCATCCGTCCTGAAGGACGTCTACCTCACGGAAAAGGTCGAGACGAACGCCGGGTGGCAGTACGTCCTCCTCGACGAGGAATCCGCGCGCGGCTACGTCCAGGAGGCGCAGGACTTCATGGAGTGCGTCGCCATGGGACGCGAGCCCGTCTCCGGGCTCGACCTGGCCCGCGAGACGATCCGCGTCACGTACGCGGGGTACCTGTCCGCGGAGGAGGGCGTTCGCATCACGCTCTGAAAAGAAGCGCTTCACGGCCGGAGACGGCGTTCGGACCTGCCTGCGGCGGCGTTTTCCGGCCTTTTTCGTATTCCGTATGTGAAGGAGATGCGACATGAAAATCAGAATCCACGAAACGGAGCACGTGCTTGCGCTCGACGCCGCGGCCGACGGAGCGGAGCGCATCCGCAGGGCGATCCGGGAGAAGGGAAACGCGCGGATCATGCTCTCGACCGGGGCGTCGCAGTTCGGGCTGCTCGCGGCGCTCGTCGCCGAGGATGTCGATTGGTCGAAGGTCGAGATGTTCCACCTCGACGAGTATGTCGGACTGCCGCGGTCCCATCCGGCGAGCTTCCGGCGCTACCTTGAGGAGCGCTTCCTCACGAAGCTGCCGCACGGCGCGCTGCTCGCCGCCGTTCATTTCGTCCCGTGGGAGGGGAACGTCGACGCGAACATCGCGGCGCTCTCGCGGGAGATCCTGCGCGAATCCGTCGACGTCGGCTTCATCGGAATCGGCGAGAACGCGCACATCGCCTTCAACGACCCCCCGGCCGACTTCTCGACGCGCGAGCCGTACATCGTCGTCACGCTCGACGAACGGTGCCGCCGCCAGCAGGTGGGGGAGGGGTGGTTCCCGGACGCCGCGTCCGTTCCGGAACGCGCGATCACGGCGTCCGTGCATCAGATCATGCAGTGCCGCTCGATCCTCTGCTGCGTTCCGTTTGCGGTCAAGGCCGACGCCGTGTCCCGGACGCTCGAAACACCGCTCTCGCCGCTCGTCCCCGCGACGATGCTCAAGACGCATGCCGACGCGACACTCTTCGTCGACGCGGACTCGATCGCCGCGACGCCCCCGGACGTCCTCGCCCGGTTCGACGTGACGGACCTCCGAGCGGGCGCGTGACGCCGATATGGCGGGCACGCTCTTCGCGAACGGCCTCCTGCTGCTCGACGACGGATTTTCGCGCGCGGACCTTCTCGTCCGCGACGGACGGATCGCGCGCATCGCTCCGGCGATAGAGCCGGAACCGGACGACGCGGTCCTGGACCTGTGCGGGGACCGTCTCGTTCCGGGATTCATCGACATGCACGTCCACGGCGGCGGCGGCGCGGACTTCATGGACGGAAGCGAGGGCGCGATCCGAACCGTCCGCCGGACGCACGCGCGCTTCGGAACGACGACGCTCTGCCCGACGACGCTGACGGCCCCCGACGACGAGATATCCGGCTTCCTCGCGGCCGTCCGGAGCCTGATGCGCGTCGACGACCGCGATCCTTCGGGCGGAGACGGTGCCCGCATCGGCGGCGTCCACATCGAAGGCCCGTGGATCGCGCCCTCTCAGGCCGGGGCGCAGGACCCCGCCTACCTCCGGCCCCCGACGGTCGCGCACCTCGAACGGCTCCTGGGTTCGTGCGAGGGCGTGTCGACCGTCACGATCGCGCCGGAACTCGACGGCGCGTGCGAGTGCGCCGCATGGCTCGCCGCGCGCGGCGCGCTTCCGTCGATGGGGCACTCGGACGCGACGCTGGCGCAAGTCCGGGACGGCGTCGCGTGCGGCTTCCGGCACATGACGCACTTCTACTCGGCGATGAGCACGGTGAAGCGCGACCGGGGCTATCGGATCCCCGGAATGGTCGAGGCCGGATACCTGTTCGACGAGGTCACGGTCGAGACGATCGCGGACGGCCGGCATCTGCCGCACGAGCTGCTCCGGCTTGTTCACAAGGTCAAGGGGACGGAGCGCATGGCCCTCGTCACCGACGCGATGCGCGGGGCCGGGATGCCCGAGGGGACATACCGGCTCGGCAGCCTGGAACGGGGGCGCGACGTGATCGTCGAGGACGGCGTCGCGCGGCTTCCCGACCGCAGCGGCTTCGCGGGAAGCGTCTGCACGATGGACCGGGCCGTGCGGACGGCCGTCGAGGCCGGAATCCCGCTCGACGACGCGCTCCGGATGGCGTCGGCGACGCCCGCGCGCATCCTCGGGATGCAGGACCGGCGCGGACGCCTGCGCCCCGGCCTTGACGCCGACCTCGTGCGCCTCGATGACAGCCTGAACGTGCTGATGACCGTCGTCGGCGGGCGCGTCGTCTTCGACGCGCGTAACGGATAGGGTCGAAAGCGCCGAAACACACGCGAGGGAGGTGTATTCATGAAACCACGAACACGATTCCTGTCACGCCTGTTTCTGTTTCTCTGCTGTCTTTTCGCCGCGGTCCCCGCGCTCGCGGCGGGAATCGCCATGCACGTCATCGACGTCGGCCAGGGGGACTCGATTTTCGTTCAGTTCCCGAACGGCTCGACCATGCTCGTCGACGCGGGACCGTCCGATGCCGGCCCGACCGTCGTCCGCTATTTGAAGGACCTCGGCGTCCGGAAGATCGACATCCTCGTGCTGACGCACCCGCACTCCGACCACCTGGGCGGCATGGCGGACGTCCTCGACGCGTTCGAGATCGGCAAGGTCTGGGACAGCGGATACCAGCACGGGTCGGGGCTCCAGCGGCGGTTCCTCGAAACGGTCGCGAAGAAGAAAATCCGCTTCGGGCGCCCGAAGGCGGGCTTTTCGGAGCGCGTCGGCTCGGCGGTCGTCGACATCCTCGCGCCCGTCCGGGAGATCTCCGGGACGAAGGGCGACGTCAACAACAACTGCCTCGTTCTGCGCATCTCCTACGGGCGCTTCACGGCGCTCCTCATGGCCGACGCCGAGAAGGAAGAGCGCGAGGCGGTCGGGACGTTCCCGCAATCGGCGGTCATCAAGGTCTCGCACCACGGGTCGCACAACGGCACGGACGCGGCGTTCCTGCGCCAGGTCCGTCCGGAGGAGGCCGTCATCTCGTGCGCCGCGGAGAACGACTACGGCCACCCGCACAAGGCGACCATCCAGGCGCTGGAAAGGGCGGGCGTAGTATGGCATTCCACCGCGAAGGCCGGTCCGGTCGTGATCTCGAGCGACGGCAGGGTGCTCTTCCTGAAGACGGGGACATACCGGCCCGAACCGAAACCGACTTCCGCCCCGGCTCCTGCGGCCATGACCGGCGGGGTTATCGGCAACAGCAAGAGCAAGGTGTTCCATCTGCCGACGTGCGAGGGGCTTCCGGACGAGAACAAGCAGGTCCGCTTCGACGACAGGGACGATGCGATACGCGCGGGCTACAAGCCCTGCGGGAGGTGCAAGCCGTGAGAGCGTTCGTCGATTCGGTGGAGGACGGCGTTGCGAGGGTTTTGCTCGGCGAGGACGAGTCGGTCACGGTGACCCTTCCGGCGGAGTGGCTTCCGGAAGGAATCCGCGAGGGACAGGTTCTCAAAGTCACGTGGGAGGCGGACGAGGAAGAGACGAAAGCCGCGAAGCAGGCCGTCGAAGACCTCTACGAGCAGCTGGGGGACAATCCGTAGCGCGCTGCGTTCCCGGAGCGAAGAATCCCACAGGGATGACGTAAACGGGGAGCTTCCGGTTTCTTTCGGCGGCTCCCCGTCGTTTTTGCGCGCTCGATGGAGGCGCGGCCGCGTTCAGCGCGAAACGAATTTGTACACGGCCGTGATGAACCCGCCGAATACCTCGTGGCTCAGCGTGAAGCCCCGGTGGAGGTAGAAGTCGAGCGCCTCGTCGTTGCCGTTCGAGATGTAGATGAAAATGACGGGAACGTCCTCGAAACTCTCGAGCCACTCCATCGCCATGTCGAAGAGTTTCGACCCGAGCCCCATATTGCGGTATCCATCGCGCAGATACAGGTTGCTCAGGCAGCCGATCTTCGGCGGAAGATCGGCCCAGTCGGGGTAGAACCCCTTGCCGTTTTCGACCTTCGGGGCCCAGTCGGGGATCGCGTACCGGCTCTCCCCGATGTTCTCGATCGTCGAAAAGACGTACCCGACCGGGACGCCGTCGTCCTTCGCGACGATGACCTGACGGTCCAGGGCGTGTTCCCAGCTCCGCTTCATCCGCGTGTCGAAATTCATCGGGTCGAAGCACTCGGGCGCGATCGTCGCCTTTGCCTTCTGAAAGGCCATCAGCTCATTGCAGAGGTCCCTGCACTGTTCGATATTCCCGTCCCGAACGATATCTATCGTTATATTTTTCATCGACATCATCTCCTTTATTTGGATTGAAAAGAAACGTTGTTTTTCGCAGCCGCCGATGGTACTATACGGCGCGTCACTTTCTTTCTGCAAGTATGCACCTTTTGGTAACCTTACATACCTGAAGGTGCGTAATGGGCGCTGCGAACGCCCGGGAGGGGTTTTCATGAACGGACGGTGTCCCATCGAAACGACGGTCTCGCTGATCAACGGAAAATGGAAGCTGCTGATCCTCAAGGAACTCTCGCAGGGGCCGGTGCGCTACGGCCGGCTCGGGGCGCAGATTCCGGCCGTCAGCGCGAAGGTCCTGACGCAGCAGCTTCGGGAGATGGAGGATGACGGCCTGATCGTGCGGACGGTCTTTGCGGAAGTGCCGCCTCGGGTCGAGTATTCGCTCGCCGACATGGGGTTGAGCGTCTTCACGCTGTTCAAGGAGCTGCGTCGCTGGGGGCTCGAAGAAGATTCGGTTCACGGCGCGAAATGCTCCTTCTGCGGCAAGTGTCAGCCGTTCATTCGGGGCGAGCGGTAGGGAGCGCCGATGGGGCCTGGGGAGTACGCAATATGAAGCGCGGGTGCTTTAAGAAAAAACAGGATTGATTTACAATATCCCGTACATTCTGCGTGCGATACGGAAAGCGGAGGCGGCGGAGGGCGAATCGGGAGAGAACGCGCGCTGAGCGGACACAAGGAAGGTTCGGCGGAAAGTGCGTGCGATTTTCGGGGACGTGTGGACCGGAGCGGATTTCAAAAGAAACCGGAGGCGAATCGGTGATGAATGCAATGCGGCCCGTAACCCGGCGTGCGTGGATGGCGGCGCTTCTCGGAATGATTTTCGTCTGTTGGGCGGGGGCGGCGTACGCGGTTTCGGCGACGCTGTTCGTGACCCCGTCTCCGGACGTCAAGCCCGGAGACGGCGTGACGTTCCGGATGGAGGTGACCTATCAGGATCCGGCGCCCGCCGTGTTGGTCTATCTTGGAGGGACGATGTGGACGACGGAGCTTCAGACCGTGAAATATCCTGGTCCGGGGATGACCGGCACGGTGAAGTTCGCCAAGCCCTACACCGTTCCCTCCGACGCGAAAAACGCTTCGACGCTGTGTTTCGTTCCCGCGACGGGCGGCGGCAACGTGGACATCAAGCAGCCGATCGGCGAGAAGAAGTGCGTGACCGTGAAGTTCACGGTTCAGCTCAAGAAGGATGTGAAGGTCGCCCAGATATCCCAAGCGGCGGTGACTCCCGACCTGGCCATCGCCGATGTCCGGCTCGACCAGGCCAACGCGAAGATCGTCAGGGCGAAGATCGTCAACCAGGGAGCGATCGCGACGTCGCCCGCGTGCGTGCTGTGCGTCCAGGTACGGCAGTGGTCCGGCGGAGGCTCCAAGCAACTGGCCAACAAGCAGGCGTCCGTCAAGGCGCTGAAGGCCGGAGAAGAGGTCTGGATCGCGGTGAATACGGGCGTCATGGGGCCCTTCTACTACGATCTGACGATTGACTGCACGAACGTCGTCAAGGAATCGAACGAGAACAACAACAAGGGCGCGATGGACAGGACGATCAAGTAGCGGCCCGCAAAACGAAACGGCGCCGCACGGCCCCCCGGTCATTCGGGCGGGCCGTTCGGCGCCGTTTCGTTCCGCCCCGCCCCACTCGCGAACGGTATAATGGCGCTGACGGAACCATTTCGCCGGGGAGGGGCGCCGCATGCCGAAGATACGGAACAAGAAATACCTGACGTTCAACAGGCTCATCATGGAAAGCGTGTCCGCGCAGATCGTCGTCATCCTCGCGGGGCTCTTCCTCGTCGGCTTCATCCTCTGGGGCTCCTGGTACGCCGGGCTCATCCCGCTCGCGGGATTCCTCATCGCGCAGAGCGTGAACGTCGGGGCGAAGCTGGCGCGGGACAGCCGCGAGGGGAAGCGGCGCTGCCAACTCGGGAGCGGGCATACGGCGCTTCTCGGCTGGGACGAGACCGCGCCGGGAATCCTGAAGAAGAATATGGAGGCGGACAACCGGATCGTCGTGCTCTCGTCCGTCGCGACGGAGCGGATCCGGCGGGAACTGGAAGCCGCGAACATCGGCCGCAGCCGGAGGCTCTTCCTCTTCAACGGAAACTACGGCGACGAGGAAGAACTCAAGGGCCTGTCGGTCGACACGACGGCGCGCCTCTACCTCCTCGGGGACGCGGGCGACCCATCCCGCGACAGCAAGAACATCGAAACGGCCGTGAAGATCCTGGAGATCTTCGGCGAAACCCCTCCGCAGCGCGCGATCGACTGCTTCTTCCACATCTATGACCTCTATATCTTCAACATGATGCAGGGAAGCGACTACTTCTCGGAGGCCGACAGGCGATACCTGAACATTCGCCTGTTCAACTTCTACGAGGAGTGGGCGCAGCGGCTGTGGAGCTACCTCCCCGACGGAGCGGGGGAGCACCCCTATCCGGCGCTCGCCTACGACGCGGAGCGCCTGGCGCGCGGGGGCAACGTCCACCTCGTCATCGCGGGATTCGGCAAGATGGGGCAGGCGCTGGCCGCCGAAGCGATCCGCGTGTGCCACTACGCCAACGGCGCGACGACGCGGATCACCGTCATCGATACGGACGTCGCGCGCGAGAAGGACAAGTTCACGAGCTGCTTCTCAATCTGCGACGAAGCAGGTCGGCGCCTGCTTCACGACGTCGATATCGACTTCGTGGCGGACTCCCTCGAATCGCCCCGGACCAACGTGTTCCTGAAGGCGCTCTACAGGGACGAAAAACAGATCCCGACGGTTGCGATCTGCTTCTCCGACGTCGACAAGGCCCTGTCGGCGGCGCTGGCCCTTCCAGTGGAAATCAAGAAATCCGACATTCCGATCCTGATCCGGCAGGAGGGGCACACGGGCCTGCGGGCCCTCAAGGAGCGCTTCGAGGAGACGCGGAACGCCGACGGCGTCCATATCTGGAGGAACATCCACTACTTCGGCGGTCTCGACGAATACGTTCACGACGAATCGGACAACGAACGCATGGCGATGCTCCTCAACGCCGTCTACACGGCGCACGTCCTCGCCCCGGAAGCGCTCGACGCGGCCATCGCCGATTGCAGGGCCATGGGAGCCGAAAGCCTCGAAACATATTTCTGGGCGAATCAGGAGGAGGCGTTCCGCTGGTCGAGCCGCTACCGGGCGGCCGCGCTGGTCGAACGGCTGCGAGGGTTCGGCTATTCGCTCCGGGGTCCCGGCGGCGCTGATCGCGCCGGCGCCGCGTTCCACACGCTTCCGGAACTCGACGGCAGGGGCGTGAAGCGCATGATCGACGACCTCCGGCGCACGACGCCCCTCCCGACAGAGATTGTGGACCGGCTCGCCGAGGCCGAACACGACCGCTGGTGGTCGGAGCGGGTTCTCGCCGGCTGGGAGCATGCGCCTGCGACCGACAGGGAGAACCTGCGGCACGCCGATCTCCGTCCCTACGGGGAGCTGCCTCCCGAATCGAGGGAAAAGGATATTCTCGTCGCCGCGCTGATCCCCTGGCTGGCGAAGACCTGCGGGTGGGCGCTCGGCGGGGCGGGGAATCGTTCGGACGATGCTTGAGTACCGCTATCTGGAATCGCTCAAAACGCAGCATTGCGGATGGGCCCTGTTGCGATCGGACAACGTCTCGTTCGTGG
>CAZVUT010000106.1:6956-9246 GCA_964630155.1 uncultured Synergistaceae bacterium | reverse complement strand
ATGACGCGAGCGTATTTTCCGGAGCATACCCCGATGCTCCGCGATGTCCGAAGACGAGCATGAAATGGCGCCTTCTTTCCGTAATGGATGTGGATAAAAACACATGAATGCGCGTCCGTTCAGTACATACGCGCTTGGGGTTTCAACCGCCAGAGTATAGCACCTCCAACCGTTTGGCTATATCATACATAAAAAAACGACCTAACGGTGCGGCGCACCGGTCGGGGTAAGAGCGAAGCATCGGCAGTCCGATCCCCGGCCGCGGCGGCGTTGTTGCGGATGAACACCAGTGATTTTTGAAACATATGCCGAAGACGACGATTTTCCCCAAAGAGATGGACTCGCTCCATTACGACGGAAAACGCCGCAGAAAGGAAGCATCGTGACCGACAGACCTTCAACGCCATTGCTGCTTGCAGCCTATGGAGCGATCTATTTCATCTGGGGTTCCACGTACCTCGCCATACGGTTCACCGTGGAAACGCTGCCGCCGTTCCTTGGCGGCGGATTGCGTTTCCTCGCGGCGGGGCTGGCGCTGCTTGTCTGGAGCTTGTTCAGAAGCGACGCAAGACCAACTCCGGCCGGGTGGATGAACGCGGCGATGCTTGCGTTCGTCATGATCCTGATGGGCTACGGCGGAGTGATGTGGGCGCAGCAGGTCGTTCCTTCCGGAATAGCCGCCCTGATCCTTTCCGTCGAACCACTCTGGTTCTTCGTGCTGGACTGGCTCGTCTTCCGGTCCGCCCGGCCTCGGCTCCGGGAGTGGATCGGGCTGCTGCTCGGCTTCGCGGGAACGCTCTATCTGGCCTTCGGACAGGGCGCCGTCAGTTTCGAGTCCGTTCCGGGGTACCGGCTGGGGACGTTCGTCATCTTCCTGAGCAGTCTGGGGTGGGTCTTCGGTTCGCTGCTGTCGCGCAAAATCCGGATTTCGGAAGTCCCCCTTTTGGGAACCGCCATGGAGATGACGGCCGGAGGCGTCCTTCTCATGGCCGTGAGCATGATCTTCGGGGAGTGGTCGGCCTTTTCTCCGTCCGCCGTGAGTCTCCGCTCGTGGCTGGCGCTGGGCTATCTCGTGACGTTCGGGTCCCTTGTCGCCTTCACGGTGTTCGTCTGGCTGCTACGGGTCGAGCCGGCGTCGCGCGTCGCGACGCACGGCTTCGTCAATCCGGTCGTGGCGGTGCTGCTCGGGTGGGCGTTCGCCGGAGAGGCGCTGACCCTTCCGATGCTCGTCGCCGGGGGAGTCGTGGTGTTCTCCGTCACCCTCATCACGTTTTCGCGGACGCCCGAAAGCGCCTGAAACGCGCACGCCGCGCTCACGCGCCGTAGATCTGTTCCACGCGCCGGGCCAGCCGGACGATCGGAGCCCAGTCATGTTTCGAAATGTCCTGCCCGTGCGCCAGGTTGTTGCGCAGGGTTTCGAGATCCGTCGCCGCGGTTTTGGCTGACGCCGCGGTCGCGAAGCCGGACCCCCGAACGAACTTCGGCTCCCTGAAGAAGAGCTGCTGCTTGTCGGAAAACTGAAGGCAGTCCACGAGGTCGGCCTCCAGCCCCCGTCGCTTCCGTTCGGCCTGAAGCTCCCTCGCCTTTTCCAGCCGTCGTTCGCTCATTTCGGACGTCCACGAGTCGCCGGGCCATCGGCTCCTGATGACCTGGACCATGAAAATTTCGATCAGGATAATGATTCCGAAGAGCCACATCCGGACGACGGGCTTTTCGATGTCGTCGCGACGGATGACGCCGATGATGCTTCCGTCGATCGAGACGAAGCAGAACGTGAAGTCCGTCAGGACATGGATCACGTCGGTCAGGGAGGATTCGAGGCTCAGCACCTGCTGCGGGTCGATCCGTCGGATCCGTGCGGCGGCTCCGGGAGAAACGTCTTCGCGGGCGAGATAGTCGGTGACGGTCCCCTTTCGGCGGACGCCGAAGACCGGGACGTTCGGGAAGGCATCGGCCGTGAATCCGGCGCCTTCGATGGATTCCGCGTCAAGGGAGAGAAGGGGCTCCTGGATATCCCGTGCGGCGAACGCGCCCGTGAACAGCCTGATGCCGCGCTGTCCCGGAAGGATGTCCTTCGGCAGCCATTCTGCGAACTCGTGCACTTCGTCGTCGTCCTCAGCCGGAGATGTCGATTTTCCGAGCATCGCGGCGCAGGAACGCATCTTCTTCTCCGCCATCGCGAAAAGACGCTGATTCCCCTCGCCGAGAACTTCGAGAAGCAACGACATTTCGTGCAGAAAGACGCGTCCGAACTTCGGATCGTTGCGGCAGATGTCCGTGCAGTTGTCGA
>CAZVUT010000106.1:0-6856 GCA_964630155.1 uncultured Synergistaceae bacterium | reverse complement strand
AGAAAGACGCGTCCGAACTTCGGATCGTTGCGGCAGATGTCCGTGCAGTTGTCGATCAGGTCGGCGAGCTTGATCGTCTTGGCCCGGGGGGACGCCTGCGCCGTATGCTTCCGGTCGATTTCCTTGCGTGTCGCGCGGTTTCCGTCGCCGGAACGGCTGACGTCGGTGAGCTGCTTGACCAGGTTCATGACGTCATCGCCGAACTCGCGCTCGATCTCCTCGAATGTCGTGGGAGTGTCCTCGACCGTGTCGTGCAGCCAGGCAGCCGCGATCATGGATTCGTCGGCGTCTTCCGTCGAGGCGACCAGTTGCGCGACGGCTTTCAGATGAACCTCGTAGGGTTGCAGGGTGTACTTTCGAAGCTGCTTGATTCCGGCATGGGCCGAAGCGGCGAAACGGCGCGCCTTTTCCACGAGCGTTTCCAAAAAAAACCCCTCCATTCCTGTAGCGGGGAATGCGTATCGAAAGACTTACGTTTCCTGACGTTTGAGCCGTTGCTCCGGCAGGTCGATGACGAACGCCGGTTTTTCATTCTACAACATGTATTCTCTTCGGGCTTCGCGGAAGTCGGGGCGGTTTTTCTGCTATGCTTTCCGCAACGAATCTGAAGAACGATGCCGGTCGGGACCGATCGGCATGCGAGAGGGAGGAAGAATCATGGACGCTGCATTGCAGACGACCTTTCTTGGAGTGACGCTGAACAATCCGTTTTTGCTGTCGTCCGCGCCGCCCTCCCGGAGCCGGGAGATGATCGAACGTGCGTTCGACGCCGGCTGGGGCGGGGCCGTCATCAAGACCCTCACGCAGGTCGAGTCCCCGACGCGGCGAAACGTGTCGCCGCGCATCCGGGCCATTCGCGACGGAAACCACGTTATCGGCTTTACGAATATGGAACTGGCTTCGATGCACCCCACGGAGGAGTGGCTGGCGGATCTGGCCGCGATAAAGAGGCGGTATCCCGACCGCGGGCTTGGCGCGAGCATGCTCTACGGCGGCCGCCCCGACGAGAAACAGTGGCGCGCCGTGGCGCGCGCATGCGAAGAGGCCGGGGTGGACTGGCTTGAACTCAATCTGTCGTGTCCGCACGGCGGGGCGGAGGATGGGGGAGAGTTCGCCATCGGGACGCGGTCGGACGCCATCCGGACCGTCGTGGGCTGGGTGCGGGAATCCGTGAAGCTTCCGCTCATCGTCAAACTCCCGGCATTCAGCGATATCGAAGCGGGTACCAGAGCCGCGCGCGCGGCCGGGGCGAATGCCGTCGCGGTCATCAACACGCTGAATGCGCTGAGCGGCATCGATCTCGATACGTGGCGTCCGGTTCCGTCCGTCGCCGGCGAAAGCGCTTTCTGCGGCCTCTCCGGCAGGGCGGTGAAGCCCGTGGCGTTGCGCTGCGTGGCGACGGCCGCCGCATTGGGCGTTCCCGTCTCGGGGATGGGAGGAATCTACGACTGGCGCGACGCGGCGGAGTTCCTGCTCGCGGGGGCGTCGTGCCTTCAGGTCTGTTCGGCGGTCATGGAACACGGATACGGCATCATCGGGGATCTGTGCGACGGTCTTCTGGCCTATCTGAAGGCGAAGGGGCTGTCGCGTCCCGCCGATCTGACGGGCAAGGCGCTGCCGCATATCGCGCCCCACGCCGCGCTTTCGAGGGAGGCCCGCGCCGTTGCGGCCTGCCGGCAGGAGCGGTGTCTGCGCTGCGGGATGTGCTCCGTGAGCTGTCGCGACGCCGGGTATCAGGCGATCGCGTGGCGACCTGGCGAGCATCCCCGGATCGACCGCGACGCCTGCGACGGATGCGGCCTGTGCGCCGGCGTCTGTCCCGCCGTGTGTATGGTGATGGAACCGCGCTGAAAACGGGTCCGGTTCAGTTGTCGCTCCCTTTCCGCGCGAGCGCGAGCGAGAGCCGGTTCCGGTACGTGTCCAGAATGACCGCGACGACGATGACGCACCCGGTGACGATCTGGCGTGCGAAGTCGCTCATGCCCATGAGCAGGAGCCCGTTGTTCAGAACCCCCATGATGCACGCGCCGAAAAAGGTCCCGATCATCGAGCCCTTGCCGCCGCTCATGCTCGTGCCGCCGATGACGACCGCCGCGATGGCGTTCAGCTCAAAGCCGACGCCGAGGATGGGAGACGCGATGTTGAGGCGAAGCATGTAGAGGATGGCGGCGATCCCGACCATGCCGCCGCAGAGGACGAACGCGGTAATTTTGTAGAGACGGGTGTTGTGCCCCGAGAGACGCACGGCTTCCTCGTTGTTTCCGATGGCGTAGATGAGGCGGCCGAAGACGGTGCGCGAGAGGACGATGTGTCCCAGAACAACGAGCAGCGCGGCGACGAGGAAGATGATCGGGAGGCCGAGGATCGTCCCGCTGCCGAACTGGTTGAAGGCCGCCGGGAAGGAGAAGATCGTCCGGCTGCCCGAGATCTGGAGCGCCGCGCCCCGGGCGATGTTGAGCATCCCCAGCGTGACGATGAACGAGTGGATGTTCCATTTGACCGAGACCCAGCCGTTGAAGAGACCGCAGGCGAGCCCCGCGGCGATGGAGGCGAAGACGGCGAGAAGGATCGCTGGGGTCGTTCCCAGAACGGCGCCCTTCGAGAGGATCATCCCGCCGGCGATGGTGCAGAGCGAGATGACCGAGCCCACGGAGAGGTCGATCCCTCCGAGGAGGATCACGAAGGTCATTCCGACCGAGATGGCCGTATTGATGCTGATCTGGGTCAGGATGTTCGATACGTTGATCTTCGAGGCGAATTGCGGGACGAACGCCGCGAAGAGGACGCACAGGATCAGCAGCGCGGCGCCGATTCCGGCCTCCCGCATGAAGAAGCCGAGTATCTTCGTCCCCCTGTCCGTGTCGTCAGTCTTCCGTCGTTCGGTGTTCTGCGGATGTTCCATGCGTTTCCACTCCTCTTCCTTTTTTACGATGTCCGGATGTACGCTTCGTACGCCTTCGAAAGAATCGCTTCCTGGTCGAACGCGTCCCGCTCGAAAACCCCCGTGATGCGGCCGTCTGAAAAGACAAGGATGCGATGACACAGCTCCAGTAGTTCGGGCAGGTCCGACGAGACCATCAGGATGCCCTTTCCCTCGTGTGCGAGCTTCCAGAGAAGCGTGCAGAGTTCGACCTTCGCCCCGACATCCACGCCGCGGGTCGGCTCGTCGAGCAGGAGGACCTTCGCTTTCCGGAAGAGCCACTTCGCGAGAACGACCTTCTGCTGGGTCCCTCCGGACAGAAAGCGCACCCATCGGTCCACGGACGGAGTCTTGATCTCCATGTCGCGGACGAAACGCTCCGCTTCGGTCCGTTCTTCCGCAAAGTCCAGAAAGCCCCGCTTCGAGACCGCCTGGAGATCCGTCAGGGTGATGTTGGCGGCGCACGGCATGTCGAGCACCAGCCCTTGCCCTTTCCGGTCTTCGGTGAGAAGGCAGATTCCCGACTCGACGGCGTCGGCGGGGGAGCGGACCGATATTTCGCGCCCTTGAAGGAGGAGGTGTCCTGAAGCCTTCGGGTCCGCGCCGAAGATCGCGCGGAGGGTTTCGGTCCGGCCCGAACCGACGAGTCCGGCGACGCCGAGGATCTCGCCCTCGCGGAGACTGAAGGATATCGGGACCGAGGCGTCGTTCAGGCGGAGATCCCGGACGTCGAGAAGCGTCTCTCCTCTCCGGACGGATTCGTCGAACGGCAGGCCATGCCCCATGTCGCGTCCGGCCATCAGCGATACGATATCGGGGACGGTCATTCCGCCGACCGGGGCGGTTCGTATCCGGACGCCGTTTCGGAGCACCGTGATGCGGTCGCCGATCTCGAAGATTTCCTGAAGACGGTGGGAAATGTAGATCAGCGTGACGCCTTCCTCACGGAGTGTTCGCAGAATACCGAAGAGGCGCTCGATCTCGCGGCTCGTCAGCGTCGCGGTGGGTTCGTCGAGGATGAGAATCCGGCTTTTCCCGGAGAGCGCCCTCGCTATCTCGACGAGCTGCATCTGCGCGATGCCGAGCCGCTCAACCGGGGTTTTCGGAGAGATTGAAAGCCCCAGACGCGCCAGGACGCGTTCCGTATCGTCGTACAGGCGGCGGAAGTCCACGATGCCGGGAAACGAGGTCGGGAGATGTTCGAAGAAGATATTCTCGCCGACGGAGAGATGCATCAGAAGGTTGAATTCCTGATGCACAGCGCGGACTCCGGCGCGGATGGCGTCGAGCGGATGTCGCGGTCTGTACGGCGTCCCGTCGAGCGTCATCGCGCCGCGATCCGGCAGATGGGCGCCGCAGAGCGTCTTGACCAGCGTCGATTTGCCCGCTCCGTTCTCGCCGACCAGGATGTGGATCTCTCCGCGTTCCACGTCGAGATCGACGTCCTTCAGGGCGGTTACGCCGGGGAACGTCTTTGAGATTCCTCTGAGAGCGAGGATGGTCTTTTCGTTGCTGCGTTCCGTCGATGCGCCGTCCACCGGCTTCACTCCGTTCTGTGCGCGACAGTAGGTGAAACGCCGCGGCCGCCCGATTCCCTGCGGATCGTGCGCGTCCGCGGCGTTTTCGCTCCGGCGCGGGGCCGGAGACTCCCGTTTCCTAAAGATCCTTGGCTGTAACGAGTTTGACCGGGGTCTTCTGCCAGCCGGAAAGTTTCTCTCCGGCGCGGATCTTCATGCCGACCTTGATGGCGTTGGCCGCCATTTCCGGCCCGAACTGGTCAACGGTCGCCAGCATCTTCCCCTGCTTGATGAGAGGCTGGACCGCTCCGATGTTGTCGAATCCGACGACCTTGATCTTTCCCGCCATGCCGGCCGCTTCGATGGCCTTCACGACGCCGAGCGCCATGGAGTCGTTGGCGCACATGACGCCCTGGACGTCCGGATGCCGGGTGAGCAGGTTGGTCATCACGGTGTTGGCCTCTTCGGTCTCCCAATGAGCCGTCGTCGAACTCAGAAGGTCCATCTCGTATTTCTTCACGGATTCCATGAACCCTTCCTTGCGTTGCTTGGCGTTGTCCGCGCCGGGGTTCCCTTCGATGATGATCACTTTCGCCTTTTTGCCGAGCGTTCCTCCAAGATAGTCTCCGGCCAGCTTCGCGCCTTCGGCGTTATCCGGACCGACGAAGAGGAAGTCCTTCGGAAGTCCCGCTTCGACCAGAGCCTTCTTGTCCAGCGTGACGTCGAAGTTCACGACGATGACGCCGGCGTCGAGCGCCTTCTTCACCGAGGAGACGAGTCCGACGGAATCGGCCGGGGCGAGGACGATCATATCCACCTTTTTGGCGACGAAGTTTTCCATGGCGGAGATCTGCGTGTCGATGTCCGTCTCGGAGTTCATCCCCACGGGGATCAGCTCGAACGTGCCGTCGGCGGCGGCGAATTTCCGCGCGCCTTCTTCCATGGTCTTGAAAAATTCGTTGGCCAGGGACTTCATGACGAGGCCGACAACGGGCTTGGCGGCCGCCAGGGCGACAGTGGAGAAAGAAAGAAGGATCGCAAGCAACAGGACAAGAAAGATACCGGAACGCGTTTTCATGAGACAACCTCCCTTTCGGATCTTCTCAAGGGTGCGCACGATGTTTCGTTCCACCGCAGAGTTTCTGCACGAGCGCGACGCCAAAGCCGGAGAACCGCCATCCCGTGTCCGTTTCACAATGGGAAGCGGTTCTCTTCGTTCATGAACCGTCACCTCCTTCTGTCCTCGTTTTCACTGACAGGGGCCGTCGAGGAACGGAGCTTCAGCGCAGTGGGCAAGAGCGGGCTCCGGACCGGAAGATTCCGGTCGGCTATCCGTTCCAGCAGGAGCCGGATCGCCAGGACGCCCATTTCGCGATGCGGCTGGGCCACTGTGGTCAGGGGGGGATTGAAGAACGCCGCAAGTCGGATATCGTCGAATCCGACCACGGAGATGTCCCTCGGAACGGAGAGGCCTTTTTCGAACACGGCCCGGATGGCGCCGAACGCCATGAGATCGTTGCAGGCGAAGACGGCCGTGGGCGGTTCGTCGAGACCGAGAAGGCGGCACATCGCTTCATAGCCGCTTTCGGGGTGGAAATCCCCCTTGAGCACGTATTCCTCGCGAAACGGGATCCCCGCCTCCGAGAGAGCCGCCCGGTATCCGGACACGCGTTCGGCGCTCGGCGTGACGTCCGAAGGACCGGCGACGCAGGCGATGCGGCGGTGTCCCAGCGAGAGAAGGCGCCGTGTCGCAATCGCACCGCCTCCGGCGTTGTCGATTCGCAGCGTGTCCACGCCGTCCAAGCGGGAAAAACGGTCCATCATCACTGTAGGAATTCCGAGCTTTCCGATGGAGGAGGCCGTTCCGCGGGACGGCCCCGCCTCGATGAGAATGATGCCGTCTACCTGTTTTTCCGTGAGGATCCTGAAGAATCGTTCTTCCTTTTCTCCGTCGCCGTCGGTATTGCAGATGATCATCGAATATCCCCTGAGCGAACTTTCGTCCGAGACGCTCCGGGCCACTTCCGCGAAGAACGGGTTCGTCGCGTCTGGGAGGATCAGGCCGATGGTGTGGGAGTGTTTTTGACGGAGGCTTCGCGCCAGGGCGTTCCGTTTATACGCGAGATCGTCCATTGCGGCGAGGACGCGCACGCGCGCCTCGTCGCTCACGAATCTGCTGCCGTTCAAAACGTGAGAGACCGTGGTGACAGAGACATTCGCCTTCCGCGCTACATCTTTCATGGTCGCCACGCGCCGTCACTTCTCCTTCAGCAATCGTTTGCGCAATCGTTTGCGGATATGCTACACTATTTTCGTCATTCCGTCAAAAAGAAGTACGGGAAGGAAGTGGAGGAATGCCTCGTATCGTCGTGGCAGGTTCCCTGAATATGGATCTTGTGATGAAATCGCCGCGGGTTCC
>CAZVUT010000105.1:0-9363 GCA_964630155.1 uncultured Synergistaceae bacterium | reverse complement strand
CGGCCCGGGCTCGGGATCGGGTACGACACGGTCCATTTCTATTACTCTCTTGTCCACGGCGGGTACCCGGCGATCCACTTTCCCTACGACGCCGTCCGCTCGGAACTGGGCCGCGAGCGCACGCAATCCGTGCTACGACTTGCATGCCTGCTGTTCCGGCCGTCGCTGCTCTTTCACGCCATTCTCGACGACGAATTGACGCAGGAAACGGTGCGTTCCGTTTCCTCGGAACTCGGAATTCCGACGGTCGCATTTTTCAGCGACGACCACTGGCGTTTCGACAACTTTTCCCGGAATGCGGCGAAGCCCTACGACTGGATCTGCACGACAAGCGCCGACGCGGCGGAGCGCTATCGGCAGGCAGGCTTCACGAACGTCATCCGGAGCCAGTGGGGGGCGAATCACTTCATCTTCCGGCCCCTCGCGTGTCCGTACGAGCACGACGTCTCGTTCGTCGGGCAGCCGCACGGGCGCCGAAGAGCGATCATCGAACGCCTGAAAGAGCGCGGAATCCCGGTCAGCCTCTGGGGACGCGGTTGGGAAAACGGCCGGATCGGTCTGAACGGGATGATCAGGCTCTTCAGCGCATCGCGCATTAATCTCAATCTGAGCAACGCGTCCGTGTCCGATCCGAACGCCCGTTCGGAGGGAGCGCCGCCGCTTTTGCAGATCAAGGGGCGCGACTTCGAGATCCCCGCGTGCGGAGGGTTTCTCCTGACGCAGGACAACCCCGAGCTGTACGAGTACTTCGAGCCGGGGAAAGAGATCGCGGTCTATTCGGAAGCCGACGATCTCGCGGACAAAATCGAATACTATCTCTCGCACGACGCCGAGAGGGAACGGATCCGGATCGCCGGACACGAACGCTTCCTGCGCGACCATACGATGCTCGCCCGTCTGGAGAAGATCTTCGCCCGCGTCCTTTCCGGCCGCACTGCGCGGGAGTCTTCGGGACGCGGCGGAAGCGTCGCCCCGAAGACGGGGCTGGGCCTTCCGGTCGTCGAAAGGCCGTTGCCGTGAGCGCTCTCTCGGTCGCGATCTACACGTACGCGCAGGAGCGCTTCGTCGGGGAGACGCTCGACAGCGTCCTTTCCGCGCTCTCGGCAGCAAACGCGAAGGAGACCGAGATCGTCGTGTCCGACGACGCCTCTCCGGACGGGACGGCGGATGTTGTGGCCTCGTGGTTCGCGCGGCATGGCGACCGGTTCGCATCGTGCAGGCTCCTGAGGTCGGAAACGAACGAAGGGCCGGTGCGGAATTACGTCCGAGCCGTTCGTTCGTGTTCCGGCGATGTGGTCAAGCCGCTCGCGGGGGATGATCTCTTCTGCCCCGGAGGGCTCGACGCGGTCATCGGGATGATGGACGATGATCCCGATGTCGCCATCGCGTTCGGGAAGGTCATCGCGTTTACGGACAGGCCCGGGGGGGCGCCCCCGGAGTGGACGCGGGAACAGCGGTCGTTCTTCTCGTCGGACGCGCGGGGGCAGTTCCGGCTGCTCGCGTCGTTCGATCCGCTTCCGGCCCCGGGAGTCTTTTTCCGGAAGTCGCTTTTCGAGGCGTGCCGACTCTGGGATTTTTCCTTTTTCTGGATGGAAGACTGGCCTCTTTGGCTTCTGGCCACGCTTCGCGGGTGCAGAATCGCGCGTCTCGACGCTCCCGTGGTCTATTACCGACGGCATGACGCATCCCTCACCCGGAGGATGAGCACGCCGGGAAAAGATCGCGTACGGGCCGGCGTCAACCGGGACCGGCGCATCATGTACGACCGGATAGTCCTTCCGCGGGCCCGGGAGTTCGGATTTGCGCTCCGGCGCCACGTCCGGCTGCGGCGTTTTTTCTTCGCATGGATGGAGTTGACGCGGCGCCCCGGTCTCGTGAACCTGTGCCGGGAGCTGTCGCTTCTCGTCGACCCGTACAGGATCGCGCGCAAGGCGTCGGCCGTTTTTTCGCGCTTCTTCCGCGATGGCGTTCAGTCACTCTGAATGATGGATGCGATCGATGCGTCCGGAACCACGTTCGCACAATACGAAAGGGGAGAATGATGCGCATCTTTGAATTTCCCGTCCGCGGGACGGAGAACCCCGACGAGGGGCATTTGCAGTTCATCGAAGAGGAGCGTCACGTTCCCTTTCCGATCCGCCGCGTCTACTACTCGACGGGAGTGAAGGCCGGCGTCGTCCGGGGCCGCCACGCCCACCGCGCGCTCGAGCAGGTTCTCGTCTGCGTGAGCGGCGGAGTCCGTCTCGACATCGACACGGGGCGGGAGCGCGAGAGCTGCGTTCTCGACGATCCGTCCGTCGGGGCGTACGTCGGCCCCCGGATGTGGCACACGATGACATGGCTCCGGGACGACAGCGTCCTTCTTGTCCTCGCCTCCGACTTCTACAGCGAGGCCGACTATATCCGGAACTACGACGATTTCGTCCGTCTCGTCCGGGAGCCGGACGACGGGAAAAGGGGGAGTGACCGGTGACGAATGACGGCGGCGCGACGAGGAAGATCCCCTTCAACACGCTCGAACCCGGCTTTCGGGCGCACGCCCGCGAATACGAGGAGGCGGCGCTCCGGGTTCTGCGCTCGGGCTGGTACGTTCTGGGGGAGGAAGTCGCCGCGTTTGAGAGAGAGTATGCGGCGTTTCTCGGCATCCCGCATTGCGTCGGCCTCAACTCGGGGCTTGACGCGCTCGCCCTCGCGATTCGCGCGCTCGGGATCGGCCCGGGCGACGAGGTCATCGTCCAGGCGAACACCTACATCGCGACGGTTCTCGCGATCACGCGGAACGGAGCCGTTCCCGTCTTCGTCGAGCCCGACGGGTTCCATGGCCTCGACCCCGAGAACATCCGCAACGCGCTCACGCCGCGGACGAAGGCGATCATGGCCGTTCACCTGTACGGACAGCCCTGCGACATGGGAGCGATATGCGCTATTGCTGACCGGGAAGGTCTCCCCGTCATCGAGGACTGCGCGCAGAGCCACGGGGCGCTGTGGAACGGCATGCAGACGGGAACGCTCGGGACGATCGGCTGCTTCAGCTTCTTTCCGACGAAGAACCTTGGAGCCTTCGGCGACGCCGGCGCCATCGCGACGAAAGACGAACGGATCGCCGAACGGGTTCGTTCGCTGCGGAATTACGGAAGCCGCGTGAAGTACGTCAACGACGAGGAGGGCATCAACTCCCGCCTCGACGAGATCCAGGCCGCGCTCCTGCGTGTCCGGCTCGGGCATATCGGGGACATCAACGCCGAACGGATCGCCCTCGCGGCGAGGTACGACGAAGGCATCCGGTCCCCCTACGTGCGGAAGCCGGAGATCCGCCACGGCGCAACGCATGTGTTCTATCTCTACGTCATCGAAACGGAATACAGGGACAGGCTTCAGGCCTTCCTCGCGGAACGCGGGATCGGGACGCAGATCCACTATCCGATCCCCCCGCATCTCTCCGGGGCCTACGCGCATCTCGGCCTGGGAGAGGGGAGCTTTCCCGAGGCGGAGCGTCTCGCGCGGAGCGTCCTGAGCCTCCCCCTGTACAACGGAATGTCGCCCGACGACGTCGGCGCCGTCTGCGACGCGGTCAACGCCTTCAGGCCATGACGCGGGATCCCGGGGAGACAGGCGGGCGGCGGCCGTCCTCCTTCGTGCTGATGCGCCGGCACGTCACGAAGTTCATCCGGAGCCTGGGGTCGCGCAAGAACGTCGCGCTTGCCCGCCTCGGCGCCTGGTGGGAGGGGACCGGGATTCGCCTTGGACGGGGAATCCGCTTCTATCAAGCGACGCGGCTCTGCGGAGAGGGGACGATCCGCATCGGGGACCGCACGACGATCGGATACCCCATCGGCGGCGGGTTCGCGTCCTCCCGCTGCGAGTTGCAGGCGCGCTCGCCCGAGGCGGTCATTACAATCGGAAGCTCTGTCGGGATCAACAACGGATTCCTCGCGATCGCCGTCCGGAGCATCACGATCGGGGACCGGTGCCTGATCGGCAAAGATGTGCAGATCCTCGATTTCGACGCGCACGGCGTCGATCCGGACGAGCGCCGGTCGTCGTCGGGCCGCGTCTCGCCCGTCGTTCTCGGAGAGAACGTCTGGGTCGGCAACGACGCGATCATCCTGAAGGGCGTCCGGATAGGAGGAAACTCGATCGTCGCCGCAGGGGCCGTCGTGACGGGGGGAGAGTACCCGGCGGATTCGATCGTCGGCGGCAACCCAGCGCGCGTGATGGGAAGCGTCCGCGCACGCGCGGAAAAAAGGCCGGAGGATGAAGCCGATGCTGCTGCCCACGACGATTGATGGTCTTTTCCTCAGGGACTTGCGGATGGACGACTTCGACGGATTCTCCTCCTGGCAGCAAGATCCTGAGATCGCCCGATGCTTCGCCTTCACGCGAACGCCGCGCACCCAGGACGAAACGAGGCGCGTCCTTACGGAGATCGTCGGCGGCGCGCACCCGGAGTCGGTCCATCTCGCGATCGTTCTGACGGGACAGGAGACCCGGAAAGAGTCGTTCGTCGGCGTCGTCAGCCTCAAGAACCGTCATCCGATTGACCTGCACGCGGAGTTCGCGATCGTGATCGGGGCGGGGGCGCACATGGGAAAGGGGTACGGCAAAGCCGCCGCGCGGAGGATGTGCCTCTACGGATTCGAGACGCTCCGCCTGCGCAAGATCTACCTCAACGTCATCGCCGACAATGTCAGGGCCGTGAGGCTCTACGAGGAACTCGGATTCCGGTTCGAGGGGAGATTTCGGGAACATTTCTTCAGGGACGGCGTCTGGAACGATCTCCTCTGGTATTCCGTCTTTCCGAGCGAGCTTCGCTGAGTCGCTTCCTCTCGCGCGGTTCGCGGGCTCCCGTAAACCGCCCTGCGCCGCTCACCGCCGGCGGGGAAAGAAGAGCCTGTTCGCTTCGTGGTACGACTCGAACGTCCCCGTGTCCATCCAGCGGCCGCGAACGAAGTCGTACCGAAGCTCCCCGAGTTCGATATATCGGTTGTTGATCGTCGTGATCTCGTACTCGCCGCGCGCCGACGGCCGGCTCTCCCGGATGAAGTCGAAGACGCGGCTGTCGTAGATATAGGCGCCGACGACAGCGAAGTTGCTCTTCGGGTGCTCGGGTTTCTCCTGGATCTCGATGATGTTCCGCTCGTCGAGCGCCGCGATGCCGAAGTGGACGGGTTCGTCCACCTGGGTGAGCATGACGCGGGCGCCGCGTTCGTCCTGTTCGGTCCGGAAGTGGTCGACGAAATAGTCAACGGGGTTCTCGAACATGTTGTCTCCGAGCAGGACGAGAACGCTCTCGCGTCCGACGAACGACTCCGCCCGGCGCAACGCGTCGGCGATCCCCCTGGCTTCGTCCTGGACGCTGTACGACAGGTCGAGCCCGAACTCCGAACCGCTCCCGAGACAGCTCACGATCTGCCCCATGTGTTCCGAACTCGTGACGACGCGGACCTCGCCGACGCCGCACGCCTTCATGTTCCGCAGCGGGTTGTAGATCATCGGTTCCGTCCCGATCGGCAGCAGGTGCTTGTTCAGCGTCTTCGTGAGCGGATAGAGCCGGGTTCCCTTTCCTCCGGCGAGGATGACGCCCTTCATGCGCGCAGCGCCCCTTTCTTCCCGGCGGCCCCGCCCGCCAGCCCCCGGCGTTCCGTCCCGTCGGAGTGTCGCGACAGCAGGGGCTCGACCCAGTCGTTGTGCGTCAGGTACCACGCCACGGTCTTCTCCATGCCGCTCTCGAATGTCTCCTCCGGATTCCAGCCCAGCTCCCTGCGGATCTTCGACGCGTCGATGGCGTATCTCCTGTCATGTCCGGGACGATCCGCGACGAATGCGATCTGCTCGCGGCGGCTCTTTCGGTCGTCTCTCGGCCGTTCCCTGTCGAGAAGGTCGCACAGCAGGCGGACAATGTCGATATTCCGGCGTTCGGACGATCCGCCGATATTGTAGGTCTCGCCTGTCCGTCCGCGCTTCATGACGGTCAGGAGCGCCCGGCAGTGGTCCTCGACGTAGAGCCAGTCGCGGACGTTCGTTCCGTCGCCGTAGACCGGAAGCGTTTTTCCGTCCAGAGCCCTGAGGATCGTGAGCGGAATCAGCTTTTCCGGGAATTGATACGGGCCGTAGTTGTTGGAACAGTTCGTCGTGAGCGTCGGCAGGCCGTATGTGTGATGGTACGCGCGGACGAGGTGGTCCGACGAGGCCTTCGATGCGGAGTACGGCGAATTGGGGGCGTAGGGCGTCTCCTCCGTGAAAAAGCCGGTTTCGCCGAGCGAACCGTAAACCTCGTCCGTCGAGACGTGAAGGAAGCGGAACGCCCGCTTCGCATCGTCGCCGAGAGTTGTCCAATAGCGCCGCGCCGCTTCGAGCAGCCGGAAGGTTCCGACGACGTTCGTCTCGATGAACGCGGCCGGGCCGTCGATCGAACGGTCGACATGGCTTTCCGCCGCGAGGTTGAAGACGCCGTCCGGCCGGTGTTCGTTCAGGAGGCGTCCGACGAGGTCGGCGTCCGCGATGTCGCCCCGGACGAAAAGATGCCCCCCGTCCGGAGTGAGTGCGGGAAGATCTTCCAGCGAGGCGACGTCGCCCGCGTAGGTGAGTTTGTCGAGCGTGAGGACCCGACAGCCTCTCCGGACCAGGAAGCGCGCCAGATTGCTGCCGATGAAGCCGGCGCCTCCGGTGACGAGATACGTTTCACGTTCGTTCATGAGAGACACTCCTTTACGGTCGTATCGCACCGGGAGCGTACGAATGTTCCGGCGCCCGTTATGCCATGAGAGGCGGTCAATGCAATCCGCCCGCCGGGCCGGACCAGAAACGGCGGATTCTGCCCTTCAATGTGAAATCCCTCTCCGGCTGAAGCGTTACGGGAATCCGCTCCGTTCCGGCTGCGGCAGGAAGATCCCGGAACAGGGATACGATCGTCGGAAAAAGATTATACCGGTTCAGAACGAGACGGCGCGCCTCGGAGAGGGAGGGAAGCGCCGTCTCGAATGCGTTTTGCTCCATTGACGCGCGTATGATCCGTATCGCGTCCTCGGGGCGTTCGATATCGATCCGGACGAACGCTCCGGCGGGGAAGTACTTCCCGATGTTCGCGCATCCCCAATAGAACGGAAGCGCTCCGCCGAGGTAGGCGTCCGCGAGTTTTTCCGTCCAGTAGTCCGGGCATTCCGAATTTTCGAGAACGATGTGATAGCGGTACGGCAGGATGGCGTCCCGTTTGCATGGAGTTTCCCGGTCGCGTCCCTTGCCGAAAAGGTCGAGCCCCGGAATTCCGGCTTGTTCGAGAATGGAGACGAAATGATCCCGTTTTTTGTGACCGTCGCGTTTTCGTTTTGCCGAACAGACGAGAGAAACGCTTCGCTCTTTCCGCTCGAACGGCGACTGCGCGGCGAGCGAATCGTAACATTCGACGAAACGCTCCGCTCCCGAGGCCTCGAAAAAGCGTCCGTAATGCCAGGGAAGCGCCTGCTGCCCGCGAATGGCGCCCGGATGGCGGATATCGTGACACGTGAGCACGCGGGCGAATTGCGCAAGGTACTCCGGGCGATACGTCTTGATCATCGGAGGTTCCCCCGTGATCAGGAGCGTCCTGTCCCGCGGGCAGATCGTCGTCGTCTCTTCGGGGACCTCCTCGTACACGACCCACGCGTCGGCCTCGATCATCCCGGCCCGGTCGACGACGAAGGACACGCCGTCCCATTTCCCGGATGAACCGGGAGTTTGCATGACGAGGGGCCAGGACGCCGAAGGAGTCGTGAGTCGGATGATCATCCGAGTGCGCTTCCTTTCTCCCGGTGAAGCATTCAGAGCTTCGGGACGATGCGGATGATGTCCTCGGACGCCGAGAACGAAGAGCCGCGGAACAGCTGACCGACCAGAGCTTCCATGCGTCCGAGTCCGGGATATGCCGGATCTGTTCCGAAACATCTGGCGTCGTCGACGAGAATGACATGGTCCTTCCTCGAATGGCCCGCGATTGCGTGAAGCTCGCGGAGGACGGGTGTGTCTTCGGACCCCCGCGCGGTGTCGCCGCGGGAGTAGTGCGCGTCCAGCCAGAAGAGACACCGCTCGTCGCCGGCGATCTTGAGGATGTCGCGAAGACGGTCGCCGCTGTCGCCTTGAAACAGAAAGACCTTCGGGTCGGCCTGGAATCGGGCGCAGGCCTTCCGGTAGAGGTCTTCTCCGAGTTCGATGGAATACAGTCGATCGAAATACGGTCTCACGGCCCGCAGGGTTCGTCCTTCGTACGTTCCGGTTTCCACGAAAACGCGGATTCCGGCTTCTTTGGCAAACCGGATGATCGTTCCCTGCTTGACGGCGTTCGGGGGCGGAAGGGGGCATCCTTCCGATCGCCACCGCAGTCGGACCGCCGTTTCGTGAATGCGCCGCATGACATCGAACATTCGCAGCATCTCCTCTAGACCCCGTCGATCGGAGGCGTTCCGTTTCCGCGCACTCCCGTTCCGAAAAACAGCGCGACGGACTTCCGAAGTCTTCGCGCGCAACGTTTCACGTCTGCGACAAACAGGCGTCTCCGCAAAACGCGACGCAGAGGAAGAGCGGATGTCGCGTCGTTCCAGCGAAGATGCTCCGCGTGAATATATTCCGCGTTGCGGCGTTTCACCTTCAAATACCCGGGAGATGATACCATGATCGCCTCGGCGGCCTCAATCGGAATCGGGTGGTCGTACGGGGCGGGGTAGAGCGTGGGCCAGCGTTCGGGATCTCCGGGATCCGGCGCGAGCCAGAACGTCGCCGGCAGTCCGTGACGGACCCGCAGGATGCTCACGATCGACTGATCCTGCCGGTGGGTCGCTCTGGAGCCTCCGATGATTCCGGGGTCTGCGGCGTAGCGCATGGCTTCGTCAATGACGGCGCACGCCGGGTGACCGGACAGATATCCCTGAATTCCCGCATTCACGAAAAACGCCTCACTGTATTCCGGAGACGTCGCGCCCATCCTTTCGAGGCAGCGCTTCGTGGTGAGGCTGCCGACCCGGGCGAAGGCGTAATCGTAGGGACAGACGTTGAAGAGGCATCCGTCACGTTCGATGGCGCGGAAGAGCGCATCGAGCGGCCGCACCGCCTCCACGCCCGCGTCGAGCCAGAGAACCGCTCCCGTGACCGATCGGAGCGTGTCGTGGATCGCCGCGATCTTCCATGCGAAGAGGTCGGGCTCCAGGGCGTGGGCGCAAAATCGCGGAACGTCGCGCAGCGTCGTCCGCTCAAGCGCCCCGACGATCCGTCGTTCGACGCCGGACAACCCGAGGTCGTAGACCCGGACGTCGATCCCCTCAGGGTGGCGCCGGTGAATGCTTCCGATGAGATTGACCGCGCTGCCGAAATACCGGCCGTTCGCGGCGGTGCAGA
>CAZVUT010000104.1:0-9435 GCA_964630155.1 uncultured Synergistaceae bacterium | reverse complement strand
TACTGTTTGACGAACTTCGGGAGAAATTTGTCGAACAGCCCGAGCATGTCATGGAAGACGAGCACCTGGCCGTCCGTATAGCGCCCCGCGCCGATGCCGATGATCGGGATGGAAACGGCTTCGGACACCGCCCGGCCGAGTTCTTCGGGAACGCATTCGACCACGATGGAAAACGCTCCCGCCTTCTCGATCTCTATGGCGTCGGTGATGAGCTTATCGGCCGCTTCGAGGCTCTTCCCCTGGACCTTGAACCCGCCGAGCATGGACGCCGTCTGCGGGGTCAGCCCGATATGCCCCTGAACGGGAATTCCGGCGTCCACGATTGCCTTGACGATATCCGGCCGCGCGCCCTCGAGCTTGAGTGCATCGCAGCCGCCTTCTTTCATCATGCGGTTCGCGGTGTGAATCGCCTGTTCCATACTCTCGTTGTACGAACCGAAAACCATATCGCCGACGATCATCGGCGTCGGCGCGCCCTTAACGACCGGTCGGATGTGGTAGATCATCTCGTCCGTCGTCAGGGGGACGGTTCCGGAGTTGCCGAGGACGACCATCGAAAGGGAATCGCCGACGAGGATGATGTCGATTCCGGCCTTCTCCACCAGGACCGCCGAGGGATAATCGTACGCAGTCACCATGGTGATGCGTTCTTTTTTCTGTTTCATTTCCTTCAGTTTCTGGATCGTCACTTTGGCCATGTCTTTCACACAACTCCTTTCGGTTTGTGGAACGGATGTCACTCCGGAGGGAAGAATCCCGCCGTTATTCCCAGAAGGTTTGAAGCGTGCCGCTGTCGGGCCCTTTTCCGAAAAGGGATCCGGCGACAAACGCGACAAACGCGATCGCAATCGTCGGAACGATCGCATGCATCCCGAAAAACGGGATCTTCTGTATGGAGAACAGGAAGAAGCAACCGCATCCGACGATCATGGAAATCAGCGCGCCCGTCGCGTTGGCCCTCTTCCAGTACAACCCGAGCACGGTGGGCCACAGAAAGACCGCTTCAAGGCCGCCGAAGGCGAAGAGGTTGATCCAGACCAGCAGTGAAGGCGGGTTGAGCGCCGCAGCGAAGACGATGACGCCGATGACGGCGGTGGTTATCAGGCTCATCCCCGAGAGCGTCTTCGGCGAGGTGTTCTCGTCGTCCTTCTTGACGTAATGCAGGTAGAGATCCTTGACGATGGCCGCGGATGAGAGGATCAGCATCGAGTCCACCGTCGACATGATCGCCGCGAGCGGTCCCGCGATGAAGATTCCCGCGAGAAACGGGGACATGAGCTTCATCGTCAGCGTCGGAACCGCCATGTCGCCGATGGCGATATCCGGGATGACCGCGCGGCCGAACGCTCCGACCAGGTGCATGACGAGCATGAGGAATCCGACGGTGAACGTCCCGATGATCATGGCGTCGTGCATGGACTTCGAGTCCTTGTACCCCATGCACTTGTGCGTCGTCTGCGGCAGGCCGAGGATCGCGAATCCGACGAGGACCCAGAAGGACAGGATAAAGGGCTTCGCGATGAAATTCTTCGGGCCGTATGGAGTGATCAGCGCCGGATCGATGTCGCGGAGCGTCTTCATGATGTTCGCCACGCCGCCTCCGGCGTGAACGACGGCGAAGAGGATGGCCACCGAAGCCAGAACCATCATGATCCCCTGGATCGTGTCGGTCAGCACGACGGCGCGGAACCCACCGACACTCGTGTAGATGACGACCGTCAGACCGAAGAGGATAAGCCCTACGATGTACGGATACCCCGTGATCGTCTGGAAGAGCCGCGCGCCGCCGATGAACTGCGCGAGCATCGACGCCATCAGGAAGACGATCAGCGCCACGGATGCGAAAATCACGACGAGATCATTCTTGTACCTGGCGCGAAGAAAATCGGTCACCGTCACCGCACCGACCCTGCGGGAGACGATGGCGAAGCGTTTTCCGAGCACGCCGAGCGTCAGAAACGCCGTCGGAACCTGGATCATCGCGAGCAAGATCCAGCCGAGCCCCATCTTGTAGGCGACGCCCGGGCCGCCGATGAAGCTGCTTGCGCTCGTGTAGGTCGTGATGATCGCCATCGCCAGAACGAAGCCGCCCATCGACCGGCTCCCGAGGAAATACTCCTCGACGAAGCCCTTCGCGGTGGTCGCCTGTTTTGCGGACCGGTTCGCCCGGACGGCGATCCACATGACCGCGACGAGATAGATCACAAGAGGCGCTATCATGCTCAGATTCACAGAAGATGTCGTCATTTCGACATCCCCTTTCCGTCCGCGTCCTCATCGAGCGGGATCTCCCTGAAGAACACGCGGACGACGATCCAGACAAGCACGGATATTCCTATGTATCCGACGATGCAGCTGTAAAAAAACCAGGAAGGGAATCCCCAGACGAATGTATAGCTCTTTGGATCCGCATCTCCGGGACCATACGCCGAAAAATACCACCAGAGGAAAAAAATACCGTACAGGGCCAGCGAAATCAGGGCCTCCCTGTTTGCCTGCCTGATATTGTCACTGCTTTTCGAACTCACGGACATCACTCCTTCCCCTGCCTGTTCCGATCGGTCGAAATATACGGGCCGCAATCTCTAAAAAACATTCTCAATCTTCCCGTCCGCAAGGATTCGTTTCGTCTTACGCCTCCCTTCCCAGAAACAGCATCGCCGTCCGCGCATAGAGCCGGACGGCATCCGGAAGATCATCGACATCCACCCACTCGTCCACATGGTGCGGGATCTCACGGTCTCCGGCGCCCGTCACGATGACGGGGATTCCTTTCCATGCGGAAAGGAACGTCCCGTCCGTCGCGCCCGGCACGCCGTTATACACCGGCGTGCATCCCCGAACGTCACGAACAGCCCGGTCCATAGCCCGGACGATCGGCTCATCCCGCGACGTCTCGGTCCAGGGACGGTCTTCCAGCAGCTCGATTTCGGCCGCGCAACGGTCATCCCCGTCGGGATACTGGCGCGCGAGACGGTCGACGATCCCCCTGATCTGGCGCTGCAGGGCGCTGTGATCCTGCCCCGGGACGGTCCTGATGTCGAGCAGCACACCGCAATCTTCCGGAATCACGTTGAGCTGCGCGACGCCCGTCAGCGGCGACTGAACCACAGTCGGCGTCACACTGGGCCATCCGAGAAAATCATGCCGCCCGAGCCGGTCCTTTTCAAAATCCTCGAGCCGGCGAAGTTCGCAGATAATCCGCGCCATGGCCCAGTTCGGATCGTTTCCGGAAAGGGGCATGCACCCATGCGCCTGCGTTCCCGCGCACGTAATCCGAATGCGCATCGCACCCTTCTGGAAGACGCAGAGGTTGAAATCCTCCGGTTCGCAAATGACTGCGGCATCGACGGAATCGGCCCATCCCTTCCGGATGAAATCCTTGATGCCGATCATGAGTCCTTCCTCGTCGACGGGAATACAGAGAATGATCCTTCCGGCGAAATCCGCCCCGGAATCCTTTATGGCCTTTGCCGCGAAGATACCGGCGGCGGTATTCCCTTTCGTATCGCACGTCCCTCGTCCGTACATCCTGCGTCGTCCGGAGCATTCGACGATTTCCGCTCCGAAGGGATCGTATTTCCATTTGTCCGGATTTCCCACCGAAACGACATCCTGATGCCCTTCGAACAGCAGCGTCTTCCCCGGCGTCCGCCCCTCAAGAAGGGCGATGATATTGGAGCGTCCCGGGGCGACCTCTTCGACATGGGTCTCGAATCCCTCGTCTTTCAGAAAGGACGAAAGAAACGTCGTAACGCGCGATTCGTCAGCGCCCGGCCGCAACGGATCATACACGGAGTCGATCCGTACGAGCTCCTGAACAAACCGGATGAAGCGCCGTTCGTCAAAAGAATGAAGCATGCCACCGTCCTCCACTTTCGTATCCCCCTCCCTGACGGGACTCGAAACCCAGATTCTCCGACAAGCGCCGTGCGGCCGAAACAACAAGATCCCTGATGACGTCCTTTCTCCCCGGATCTTCGAGATACCGGTATTTCGGAACCGCTATGCTCAACGCGGCGAGAACGCTTCCGTTCCGTCCGCGCACAGGAGCCGCGACACAAACAAGCCCGGATACGTACTCCTCGTCGTCGATACAGAACCCCTGTTCCCGTATTCTTTCGAGTTGCGACCGTAAATGAAACGGATCCGTAACCGTCTTTTCCGTATATCTCTCGAACGGACCGTCGCCGAGAAGCCGGGAGACATCATCGTCTGAAAGCGAAGCGAGAAGCACTTTTCCGAGCCCCGTGCAGTACAGCGGCATCGCCTTTCCGACGGCAAGGTCGACCCTGATCGTCGCCTGGCTTTCGATTTTGTCGATGTATACAACGCAATCGCCGTCGCGCACAGCGAGATTGACGGCCTCGCCGGTCCGTTCCGCAAGTTCCGTCATGAACGGATACGCCTGTCGGCGCAGTCCGAGGCGCCGGACGACGTTGCTGCCGATTTCGAAGATCTTGAAACCATTCCGGTATTTTCTGTTCTCGGGATTCTGAAGGACGTAGTTTCGGGTGCGAAGCGTCGAAACAAGACGATGGACGGTGCTCGGCTCCAGGGCGAGCAGCGTGCTCATTTCGCCTATCCCGAGTTCTCCGTGAATATCGAGGATTTCAATGATGGCAAGAGCCCGTTCAACCGATTGGACGCCTCCGGATTCCCGTGACCGCATGGGATTTCCCCCAATTCCGCAATACGGAATATTATTGCGTTCAATGGAATTCAGTATAGTGCGCGAATAAGAACATGTCAACGAAAAGCGATGATCGCCGTAAAATCATCGGACAAAATCGTAAAAAAAGTTGCTGGGGGCGCATCCATGAGCGCCTCCAGCAACTTCGATCAACGTATCCTATTCGGCTGTCTGTTCCGTTACGAAACCCGTCACTGAAAGAATGAACTTCCGCTCACGCTCGTCGCGTAACAGATAGAGATTCCATGGAGTGCAGGATCCATCTGAGAAGAAGTAGCATTGGGGCGGATCGGCCCTCCAGGCGGAATCCTGTGGCAGCCACCGGAGAGGCGTCTCTTTCCACCCTCCGGCCTCGCGGGAAATCTTCTCGCAAACGATTCGCCTGTCCACGACGCGCAATCGCATGGTTCCTTCATCGGCCGCTTTGTCCTGTATCTCCTGAATAGCCCTGCCGAGAAGAAATTCCGGCGCGGGTGTGGAAAGAACGAGTTTCGGGACCACCATAGAAGCGAGAATTCCTATAATCGCAACAACGACGACAAGCTCCACCATCGTAAAGCCGTTCGGGCGGCGGTAAAGCCGGGAACGAGGCCGTTTTCGGGCGCTCATCGGATCGCCGCAGGGGAAATGCTTCACCGATCAGTCCCAGTTCGTAATGTCTTTCCCCTTGTCCTCTCCACCTTCCTGGCCATCCGTCCCGGTGCTGAAGAGATCGTATTCGCCGTGTTCGCCGGGAGAACGATAGACGAAGGGGCCGCCCCAGGGATCGATCGGGACTTTCTTCATGTATCCGCCTTCGCGATACTTTCGCGGCTCCGGCGTCATCGTCGGTTTTTGCACGAGCGCATCGAGCCCCTGTTCCGTAGACGGATAGAAGCCGTTGTCGAGCTTGAACATATCCAGCGCCTGTTCGATCTCCTTGATCTGGACCATTGTCGCCGTTCTCTTCGCTTCTTCGCCCTGTCCGACAACCTTGGGCACGACAAGCGTCGCGAGCAATCCGAGGATGACGACAACAACGAGCATTTCGATCATCGTGAAACCCGTGCGTTTTTTTCCGAGCACGAAAATCCACCTCCGTAAAAGTCTTTATTCATTATACCGGCGAAACGCGTGAAGCTCAGCGAATCAGGCTCGAAAGATTGAAAATCGGAAGCAGGATGGAGATAACGACAAAACCGACCGAGACGGCAAGCGAAAGCACCATGACCGGTTCGATCAGGCTGGTGAGGCGTTCGAGCTGCCCTTCGGCGATTTCCCAGTTATTCTGGGAGACGTTTTTCATGGCCTGGGACAGCTCGCCCCCCATCTCTCCCACACGTATGATGTAGACGACTTCTTCCGGAAACGACCCTTCCTTCTCCAACGCCTTGTCGAAACGATGCCCTCCCTTGACCATGTCGGCTATGCGGATCCATCGCTCTTTCTGCGAATCCATGGAAGAAGTCATCCGGAGCGCGGTCACAAGGGGAATTCCCGAGTCCAGCAATGTTGATAGGTGGGACATGATGAGAGACAGCGTAAGGCGTGACCGGATTTTCCTGAAAAAAGGCGAATTGATCGCTATTTTCCGTTTCCTGAGAACCACCAGAACAAGCAACGCCGCGAGAAGGAAGAAAAGACCGTAATTCTGAACGAAATCGGACGCCGCTATGAGAATCCTCGTCGGAAGCGGGAGCTTTTGCCCGAGCTCCTGAAAGAGCGCCGAGATTTTCGGAACCACGTACGCGAGAAGGAATCCCACGACGGCGATACCGATCACGGCCATGGCGACCGGGTAGGTCAGCGCGACCTTGATCTTTCTCCGGAGCGTTTCTTCCAGCTTGAACTGGACCGCCGACTGTTCGAGAACCTGAATGAGCGATCCGCTCTGCTCCCCCGACTCGACCATCCGTACGAGGCTTTCCCGGAAGGCGCCGATTTCTCCGAGGGCCGCGCTGAAACGCTTGCCTCCTTCGACGGCTTCGAGGAGCGAGGAAAAGGCCCGGGCCACGTTCCGCTCCGTCGTCTGTTTGGCGAGGATCTTCAGCGCGTCCGCGAGCGGCAGTCCGGTGCGGAGATACGATGCGAGCGTCCGGCAGAACATGGTCTGACTCTCCAGGGAGAGAGCCTTGAGCCTTGCGGATTTTCCGCTCGAACTCAACGACACGTCAACGACGACGAGCCCCTTTTCCGCAAGGCGTTCTATGACCTGGACGGACGAGGATCCTTCAATGACCCCGCGCTTTGACTTCCCGTTTTCGTCGTAGGCTACGTACGAAAAATGCGGCATTCCTATTCGTCTCCGGCCACGCGGGCCAGCTCTTCGGGAGTGGTGAGACCGCGGGCGACGGCGTCGAGGCCGATTTCCCAGATCGTCCGGAAACCCGATTTCCGCGCCATATCGCGAAGGACCGACGATGCTTTCGATTCCGCGATGGCCTCACGGATTTCTTCCGTGACGAGGAATTGCTCGTACAGGCCGACACGGCCGCGATACCCCGTGTTCATGCAATAATCGCATCCGCGGCCGCGATAGACCGCACGAACCCCCTGTTTCGCGAGCATCGCCGGAACTTCGGCGCTCTTCTCGCTGCATTTCGGACAGACGCGGCGAACCAGACGCTGCGCGACGGTTCCGATCATCGAACTCGCCGCGAGGAAGGGCTCGATGCCCATATCGATCAGCCGGACAATCGCTCCGACAGAGTCGTTCGTGTGGAGCGTCGAGAGAACCAGATGTCCGGTCAGCGACGACTGGACACCGATATGCGCGGTTTCAAAGTCGCGCATTTCTCCGATCATGATGATATCGGGGTCCTGCCTGAGAATCGAACGGAGAGCCGCCGCGAAAGTCACTCCCGCCTTTTCGTTGACCTGGATCTGCGCCACTCCGGGAAGATCGTATTCGATCGGGTCCTCGACGGTGATGATATTCACGGCCGGCTGCGCCAGCGCCTGCAGGATCGCATACATCGTCGTCGTCTTTCCGGATCCCGTGGGTCCCGTGAAGAGGATCATGCCGTTCGGACGCAGGATCATCTCGTCCATGATCGAACGCTCCCGTTTTTCCATCCCGAGGTCTTCCAGCGTCAGCAATCCGTGCCCCTTATCGAGCAACCGCATGGCGATGCGTTCTCCGAACTGCACCGGAACGCTGCCGACACGGATATCTACCGCCTTGTTCCCGACCGTGATGCCGATACGACCGTCCTGGGGCGCCATGTGTTCGGCGATGTCCATTTTCGCCATGACCTTGATTCGGCTCGTCAGCGGCGCCTGGTGTCCCCTCGGGAGGCGAAGGCGGTCCTGAAGCACGCCGTCCACCCGGAAGCGGATAAGGACGCTGTCCTCGTACGGTTCGACATGAATGTCGGTCGCCCGCTGTTTGATCGCGTCCAGAATCAGCCCGTTCACGAGACGGATGACCGGGACGTCGACCGAGTCGCTCATGACGTCCTCGCGGGCGAGATCGTCGATATCGTCGATTCCTTCCATCGCCTCTGCCGCCTTGTCGGTCACGCCGCTGCGATAGTCGTACAGCGCGTGAATCGCGTCGTCTATCGTTTTCTGTTCGCATATTTCGATGTCCACCGGTTTTCCGATGACCGTTCCGAGAAGCTGCGCGCGCGGATACGCCGCCGGCGACGACACCGCGACGATCAGAATATCCTCCTCCGAGCGGAGAGGGACCATTCCGACCTGACGCAACGAATCCAGGCTTACGCAATCCGGAATGATTTTCGCGATTTCGGCGACGCTCGGGAAGCGCGTCCGAGGCTCCGCGGTCACTTCCTCGGAAGCGCGAGACGACTCCGCCGGGACGCTCTCGAGAACGGCGACGTTTTCCGCCCGTTCTGCTTGGGCCGCTTCATCCCCGGCTTCAAGGAACGCGGCCTCTTCTTCAACGAAGAGCTCTTCCGCTCCGGTGCGAGATTCTACAGGAACTTCGCCCGGAAGCTCGGGAGATTCGACCAGGTCTCCGGTCCGCCAGAGAAAATCCCCTTGCGTGTCGGCGTCGGCGACAACATTCGAGAGAGCGGCGACTGTTACGGATTCAGATCCGACGGGAAGCCCGTCGCGTTCGTCGACGCCGGTTTCACCCGAATCCTCCGGTTTGGGGGCGCGTTTTCGCACGGTCCCTCCGAACGTTTCGAGAACCATGTCACGGAGCGCGTTGTTCCCGTCATAGGTGAAGTTTTTCGTGTTGTCCGTCATATCACATCAACCCGTATTCCGAGGCGACCCGCTCCGCGAGCCGCCGGTATTCTTCGTACGCCCTTGAGTGCGGCGCATAGTCCGCCACCGTCGTTCTGGAGGCGGACGCTTCCTGCAGGATAATGGAACGATGAATCAGTCCCAACACGCGGTCGCCGAATTGTTCTTCCAGAAAGCTCCGAATTTCGCTTTGGACGAGGATCCTTTCCGTAAACATATTGATCACGACCCCCAGGAAGGAAAGATCCGGATTGACGGACCGAACTGCGGCGATCTGACCCATGAGCTGCTCAAAACCCTGAACCGCCAGCTCTTCCGGAGGCATGGGAACAAGAATGCTGTCCGAAGCGAAAAATGCGTTCAGGACGAAAATATTCAAGGCGGGCGGACAGTCGATAAGAATGAGGTCGAAGTCGTCGCCCACTTCTTTAAGAAAAAGCGAAAGACGTTCGCCGCGTCGTTCCCGGAAAGGGATCCGCTGCTCCTCCGAAGCCATCTGAGGCGAGGAGGGAACGAGAAAGAGATTCTTTCGTCCGGTTTCGTGA
>CAZVUT010000103.1:0-9532 GCA_964630155.1 uncultured Synergistaceae bacterium | reverse complement strand
GGAGGTCATGAATATGTCGCAGGATCAGATCGCGCTCGGAATGGTGGAAACGAAGGGGCTCGTGGGCTCCATCGAGGCGGCGGACGCAATGGTGAAGGCCGCGAACGTGAAGCTCATCGGAAAGGTGCTCGTGGGCGGGGGGCTCGTCACCGTGATGGTCCGCGGGGACGTCGGAGCGGTGAAGGCCGCGACCGATGCGGGCGCCGCGGCTGCGGGACGCGTCGGGGAACTCGTGTCGGTTCACGTGATTCCTCGGCCGCACGCGGACGTCGAGTTCATCCTTCCGCATCTCGAAACGAAGGAATAAGCGCCGCGCGGGCGCTCCATGCTCGAATCCGAGGTGATCCTCTCCCCCTCGGGGGAGTGCCGGGCGATGCTCCTCCGGCGGATGTCGCTGAAAAAGAGCGAGGAGGCGGACGCCTTCCGCTGGGGCGGGGTTCTGCTCGTCCAGGGGCAGGTGGCGCAACTCATGAGCGCCGTCGACGTCGCGACGAAAGCGGCCCGGGTCGACGCCCGCGAGGTCTGGGGCAACTGCCCCCAGCATATAACGACCGTCGCGTTCATGGGAGATGCGGCGGATGTTTTGCAGGCGCTTCAGGCATTGAAAGACAGGGGATTGGTTCGATGAAAATAGGCCGTGTCATCGGAAACATCGTCGCCACCAGGAAGGACGAGCGCCTGGTGGGGCACAAGCTGCTGATTCTCCGGACGCTCGTTCCGGACGATTCCGGGAAGCTGCTCTCCCCGAAAGGGTGCGACGGGACCATCGTGGCCGTCGACCTGGTCGGCGCGGGCGTCGGCGAGGTCGTCATCTACTGCTCGGGCAGCACGGCGCGGGCGTCCGCGGGGAGCGCCCCCGCGCCCATCGACGCGGCCGTCATCGGCATCGTCGACACGGTGGACGTGTACGACCGGAAGACGCCATGAACAAAAAGACGCTGATCCGGAAGGTCTTCGACGCCGGCGTGGTCGGCGCGGGCGGCGCGGGCTTCCCGACTCACGTGAAGCTCGGAGCGACGGGCGCGGATACGTACCTGATCAACGGCGCCGAGTGCGAACCGCTGCTCGATGCGGATTGTCATCTCATGACGACGATGGCGAAGGAACTCGTCGACGCCGGACGGATCACGGCCGAGGCGCTCGGCGCGCGGCTCCTGTTCGGCGTGAAGGCGAAACACGCGGAAGCGGTCGACGCGCTGCGAAGCGCGGGGGCCGACGTGTTCGAGGCGAGGGACTACTACCCGCTCGGCGACGAGGTCATCCTCATCGCCGACGCGCTTGGCCGGACCGTGCCGGAGGGTCATCTCCCGACCGAGGTCGGCGTCGTCGTGAACAATGTCGAGACGCTCCTGAACATCCACGGGGCGCTCGAGGGAACGCCCGTCACGCATACCTACGTCTCGACGGGCGGAGCCGTCGGGCGGCCGACGTTCTTCCGGGCCCCGATCGGGACGAGCGCCCGGGAGCTTCTCGAAGCGTCGGGCGGACCCGGCATTCCGGAGGGCGAGGCCGTCTTCGTCGACGGGGGCCCCATGATGGGGCTGTATTCGGACACGCCGGACTTTCCGGTCACGAAGACCACCAAGGGGATTCTCGTCCTGCCTCGCGACAGTCTTCTCGCGACGCTCGAACGGATGCCCGTGGAGGAGATGCTCAAGCGCGCGCGCGTCTGCTGCTGCCAGTGCAACCAGTGCACCGTCGTGTGCTCGAGGTATCTCGCCGGAATGGGAATCGAGCCGGACAAGATCATGCGCGCGATGGCCTACCCGGGGACGCGAAACAGCGACGTCCTCCGGATGGCGTTCCTGTGCTCGGAGTGCAACCTGTGCAGCGCGTTGCATGCCTGCCCTATGGGCCTGAGCCCCCGGCGCGTCAACCAGCAGATCAAGAAGGCGCTGCGTGAGAGCGGCGTCGCGCCGGCATTTGAAAAGAAAGAGGCGTCGCCGCACCCGCTGCGCGAATTCCGGCTCGTACCGGGCGGCAGGATCAAGGAGCGCCTCGGCCTCTCGGTCTACGACAGGGAAAGCGTTTTCGAGCGGGATCTCCCGCACCCATCCGAGGTGCGCATCCCGCTGAAGCAGCATGTCGGCGCGCCGGCAGCCCCGGTCGTGACGGAAGGGCAGGCGGTCGTGACCGGAGAGTGCATCGCGATTCCTCCGGAAGGGGCCCTGGGAGCGAAAATTCATGCGTCCGTCGACGGGAGTGTCGTCTCTGTGACTTCCGGGATGGTCGTCCTGCGAAGACGGGAGTGAACGGCACAATGGAACGGGCGATTGCGACAATCGAACTCATCAGCGTCGCGCGGGGCGTCCTCACGGCCGACGCCATGCTCAAGGCCGCGGATGTCACACTGTACGAGGCGCACCCGATATGCCCCGGAAAGTACCTCGTCGTCGTCGGGGGACAGGTCGGGGCCGTCGAGGAGTCGCTTCAGGCCGGAGTGCGCATCGGACGCGAGGCCGTAAGCGACCACATGATCCTGCCGAACGTCCACCCGGACGTTTTCCGCGCGCTGGCGTCAGCCACGGAACCGAGAAACGCTCGGGCGATCGGCATCGTCGAGACGATGGCGGCGCCCTGCGCGATCGAGGGCGCGGACGCCGCGGCGAAGGCCGCGAACATCTCGCTTCTCGAGATCCGGCTCGGGCGCGGCATGGGCGCGAAGGCGTTCTTCAGCTTCGTCGGGGACGTCTCCGACGTTCACGCGGCGGCCGAGGCGGCGCGGCGCGTGATCGCGCCGAAGGGACTTCTCGTGGACATCGCCGAGATCACGGGGCCGCACCCGGATCTTCCCCGCGTCGTCCTCTGAGGGTGGAACCCGTGGACAACCGGCAGGGCGGCGCGGACGAAAAGAAACGCCTCATCCAGGAGTACGTCCCCGGAAAACAGGTGACGCTCGCCCATCTCATCGCCAATCCGCAGCCGGATTTGTGCGAGAGCCTGGGCGTCGACCGGATCGGCGCGATCGGGATCATGACGATCACGCCGGGCGAGGGGTCGATCATCGCGGGCGACATCGCCTCCAAGGCGGCCGACGTCACGATCGAATTCGTCGACCGCTTCACGGGGTGCGTCATGATCACCGGCAACGTCGCGGCTGTCGAAGCCGCCCTGACGGAAGCCGTCGAAGGGCTCCGGCGCGTGCTCGACTTCTTCCCGTGCCGCGTGACGAAGACATGATCGCATCCGGCAGGGGCCTCCGCGTCATGGCGATCGGTCCCGTCGGCGCGGGGAAGTCCACGCTGTTGCGCGCTCTCGACCTCTGCGGCGACGCGCCGGACTCCGTCCGGAAGACGCAGAACGTCGAATTCCACGCCGAAGCCGTGGACACCCCCGGAGAGGCGTTCGAGATCCCGTATCTCTACCACATGCTGATCACGTCGTCGACGAAGGCCTCGCTGATCCTGCTCCTCGCCGACCCGACGAGAAAACGCGCCTTCCCGGCGCGCTTCGCGCAGTGCATGCGCGCGCCAACCGTGGGCGTCGTCTCGAAGATCGACATCGCGGACGCCGAAAAAACGGCGCGGGCGGAGAAGAGCCTGATACACAGCGGCATCCGCAAGGTCTTCCGCGTGTCCTCCGTCACGGGCGAGGGGCTCGACGCGCTTCGCGAATTCCTGCGAACGAACGGCCCTGCGCCGGATCCGGCCCGTCAGGGAGCGCCGGCGTAGCTGGCGTCGCATCCCCCGGAACCGTTCCCGGTTCTATTCCATGAATCCCTTTTTTCGGTAGATCTCGGTGACGGTCGCGAGCGTGGCCGGGTAGCGCGCGAGCAGCACGCCTCCGAGGAGCGCCACGAGCAGACCGCAGCAGGCGATCGTGAGCGGCGCGCCGAACAGCGACGCGGCCCATCCTGCGAAGAGGCTCCCGAGCGGCGCCCCGCCGACCGACGCCGTGACGTAGAGGCTCATCACGCGGCTTCGCTTGTCCTCGTCGACGAGCGTCTGGACGAGCGTGTTGCACGAGACGATCGCCATGATCAGGCTGAAGCCCGCCGGAAGCATCAGAAGCGCGGAGAGGGCGAAATGGCGCGACGTCGAGAAGGTCGCGAGGAACATCCCGAGCGACAGGCACGCAAGCGCCATCGTCCGTCCCAGTCCGACGGGCGACGGCCTCGCGGCCAGGCGCAGCGACCCCGCGAGCGCGCCGATCCCCATCGCCGCCATCAAAAGGCCGAGCGTCTGCGGCCCCCCGGCCAAGACCTCGCGCGCGAAGACGGGCATCAGCGTCATGAAGGGCATCCCGAAAAGCGAGAGGAACGCGAGGCCGAGCATCGCGTTCCGCAGCGGCGGCAGCGAGACGACGTACCGCAGGCCTTCCCGGTACTCCTTCGCGATATCGCGCTTCTCCCGCGAAACCTGCACCTTCGGCATCCGCATCATGAGGAGCGCCGCGAGCGTCGCCGAATAGCTCAGACCGTTGAGGACGAAGCAGACTCCCTCGCCGACGAACGCGATGATATACCCCGCGAGCGCGGGGCCGACGAGCCGCGAACCGTTGAAGAGCGTCGAGTTGAGCGCGATCGCGCTCGAAAGATCCTTCGGATCGGGGACGAGCCGCGGAACGAAGGCCTGGCGGGCCGGAAGCTCGAACGCGTCCGAAACGCCGAGCAGGAACGCGAGGACGACGACGTGCCAATACTGCACGACGCCCGAGAGCGTCAGGACCGCCATCGTGAACGCGTGGACCATGCTCAGGCTCTGGCAGACGAGAATGACCTTCCGGAGGTCGTAGCGCTCCATAAGCGCCCCGGTGAACGTCCCGAAGACGAAGACCGTGAACTGCCCCGTGAAATCGACGATCCCGAGACTGAGCGCGGACCCCGTGAGGCCATACACGAGCCAGCTCATGGCGACCCGCTGGATCCAGAGCCCCGTGAGCGACACGCATTCCCCCGAGTAAAAAAGCCGGTAATTCCTGTGCCGAAAGGCCCGCAGCGCGGGCGCTATGCCGAGAAGCAGCGTCCCTTCCCCCATTCGTTCATCCGGAGTCGTGCGGCGATTGTATCGTATCCGCCGCGAATAGGGAATGGAGGGGGGGGAGCTTGACGGAACGATGGAGTCTGACGTATAGTAAGTAATCAATTACTTACTTACTAAATATTTCGCGGAGGAGATTTCATGGAAGTCGGGAAAAGACGATCTTCAAAAGAGCGACGGGCGCTCTCCATCGACGCCGTGATCGATCTCGCCTCGGAGATGAATCCGGCGGACATCACGACGGCCGCAATCTCGGAGCGCATGGGCCTCACGCAGGGAGCGCTTTTCCGTCATTTCACGAACAAGGACGCGGTGCTGCAGGCCGTGATGGAGTCGGTATGCGAACGGCTTCTCTCCCGTATCGATGAAGCGATTCGGGAAGAAGCATCGCCGCTTGAAGCGCTCCGGGCGATCTTCATGGCGCACGTCGGGTTCATCGAATCGAACCCCGGAGTTCCCCGCCTTCTGTTCAGCGAGCTTCAGCGAACGGAAGAGACGGGGGCCAAGCGCGCCGTCGGAGCGTTTCTCGAAGCCTGCGCGATGCGGATTCTCGAACAGCTCGACAAGGCGAAGAAGTTCGGGCAGGTGTCTCCCGACATCTGCTCCAGGTCGGCGGCGATGTCTCTCATCGGGAGCGTCCAGGGACTCGTGATCCAGGCGATGCTGTCCGGACGCGTCGGCGATATCGGCGCGGGCGCGGACGGCGTTTTCGCCATCTGGCGCAGGGGAGTGTCCACGGCATGACGCCGCGCATCCGAATATCCGGACGCAGTCTCGCGTTCTTCGCGATCCTTGCGGCGCTCGCGGGCCTCTTCTTCTTTGTCGCCATGAAAACCGGTCCCTTCGCGACGGTCCCTGTGACCATCGCCACAGTCGCGGAGCGTAGCGTCACGCCGTCGATCTTCGGGATCGGAACCGTTGAAGCGAGCCGCCGCTACACGATCGGACCGGTCGTGACGGGGCGTCTCCTTCGGCTCGACGTCAACGTCGGGGACAGGGTTCGGGAGGGACAGACGCTCGGTGAGATCGACCCTGTGGACCTTCCCGACAGGGTCAGGGCCCAGGAGGCGGCCGCCGGACGCGCCGAGGCCGCGGTGCGGGGGGCTTCCTCGCAGCTCGACGACGCCCAGGCGCGCTTCTCCTACGCCGACTCACAGGCGAGCCGCTTTGACAAGCTCGTCGCCGCGAAAGCCGTCAGTCTCGAATCCGCCGAGTCGTGGCGGAAGGAACGCGACGTAGCGCGAGCGGTCACCGCTTCGGCGCGCGCCAACCTTGCCGCGGCGCGGCAGGAACTCGAACGGACTCGGGCCGAAAGAGAGGCGCTTCTCACCCTGCTGAAAAACCTTCGTCTCACGTCGCCCGTCAACGGGCTTGTCGTGTCGAGGGAAGGCGAACCGGGAAGCACGATATCGGCCGGGCAGCCGGTCATCGGGCTCATCGAACCGGAAAGCCTCAGGATCCACGTTCGTATCGACCAGACGCATGCGTCGGGACTGAAGCCCGGACTTCCCGCCTCGATCGTCCTGCGTTCGGCCGGGAATGCGTCCCTTCCAGGCCGTGTCTTCAGGGTGGAGCCGCTGGCCGACGAGGTGACGGAGGAGATTCTCGCGAAGGTCACGTTCGACCGGATTCCCGATCCCCTTCCTCCGATCGGGGAACTTGTCGAAGTGACGATCGCGCTGCCCGCCCTTCCCCCCTCACCCGTGATCCCGGCCGCGAGTCTCGCGAGCGTCGGGGGACGAACCGGCGTATGGAAGAACGACGACGGAAAGGCCCGCTTCGTTCCGGTGACTCCGGGCGAAAGCGACCTCGACGGAAACCTCCGGATTCTCTCCGGACTGCGACCGGGAGAGCTCGTCGTCGTCTACAGCGCACGACCGCTCGACGAAGGCCGGAGGATATCGGTCGTCGAACGGATTCCGGGGACGGCGCCGTGATCAACCTCGCCGGAAGGGACATTCTCCACTCGTGGGGCAGATTCATCTTCACGGGAGTGGGGCTTGGCCTCCTGATCGGAGTGACCCTCACGATGGCCGGCGTGTACCGGGGGATGGTCGACGACGCTATGGTGCTTCTCGATAACACCGGCGCGGACCTGTGGGTCGTCCAGAAGGACACGCTCGGCCCCTTCGCCGAACCCTCGGGCGTTCACGACGCGGTGTGGCGGAGCATCCGCGGAGTCCCCGGCGTCGCCCGCGCGACGAACGCAGCCTATATGACCATGCAGGTCGGCGCGCGGGACAGGGACGTGCGCGCAATGGTCGTCGGCGTCGTTCCTGGGATCCCGCTCGAGCCGGGACAGCCGGCGAGTCTCATCGCGGGGCGCCGAATCACCCGGGGGCATTACGAGGCGCTTGCCGACATCGCGGCGGGGTTCCGGGTCGGGGAGAATATCCGGATCCGGAAAAACGAATATACCGTCGTCGGGCTGACGAGCCGCATGGTTTCTTCGGGAGGAGACCCGATGGTGTTCATCCCGCTCAGGGATGCGCAGGAAGCCCAGTTCCTGAAGGACAGCGACGCGATCCTCCAGCAGCGGCGACGGACGGCCGCCAATCCGGTTTTCAACCGGCCGGGCGCCCCGGATGTCCTCGACGCGGTCATCGCCTCGCAGACATCGAGTTCGTCGGTCAACGCGATTCTCGTTCGCGTCGCGCCCGGGGTTTCTGTGGAACATGTCGCGGAGTCGATCCGGAGGTGGAAGCGCCTTCAGGTGTACACGGCGGCGCAGATGGAGGACATTCTCGTGGGGAAGCTTATCGCCACGTCGTCGCGGCAGATCGGCATGTTCCTCGTGATCCTCGCGATCGTCAGCGCCGCCATCGTCGCGTTCATCATCTATACGCTCACGCTCGGAAAGATCCGCGAGATCGCGGTTCTGAAGCTGATCGGAACGAGAAACCGGACGATCGCCGCGATGATCGTCCAGCAGTCCCTGGGGCTCGGCGTGATCGGTTTCGTCGTGGGGAAAGTAGCGTCGACCTTCTGGGCTCCGTTCTTCCCGAAACATGTCCTCCTCATCCCACAGGATTCACTGGCCGCTCTCGCGATTGACCTCGTGATCTGTCTGGCGGCGAGCGGAATAGCGCTCCGGGCCGCGATCCGTGTGGATCCGGCCGAAGCCATCGGAGGGTGACATGGCCGGATCGGGAATCGTCGTCGAGGGGCTCCGGAAGCGATACGGGCGCGGCGAGGCCGCGATCGACGCGCTCAAGGGAGTCGATATGCAGGTCGGAGCGGGCGAGGTCGTCGGTCTGATCGGCCCGTCGGGATCGGGGAAGAGCACGCTTCTCAAGTGTCTTGGAGCCGTGATCGAACCGACGTCGGGACGCATCCGTCTCGGCGACAGGACGATCTACGACGACGGATGGGCGATCCGGGACCTCCGGGCGCTCCGCCGGGATAACATCGGCTTCATCTTCCAGGCGCCGTATCTGATCCCGTTTCTCGATGTGACGGACAACGTGGCGTTGCTTCCGATGCTCGCCGGACGGCCGAACGGGGAGGCGCGACGGCGGGCGAGGGAGCTTCTCGAAGCGCTCGATGTCGCGCACCGGGCGTCGGCGATGCCGGCGACGCTTTCGGGGGGCGAACAGCAACGTGTCGCCATCGCCCGCGCGCTCGCGAACCGGCCGCCGGTCATCCTCGCGGACGAACCGACCGCTCCGCTCGACAGCGAGCGGGCGCTCGCCGTTATCGGCATCCTGAACTCGATGGCCCTGCGGTTTGAAACGGCGATCATCGTCGTGACGCACGACGAAAAGATCATCCCCACATTCCGGAAGATCTACAGGATCCGGGACGGGACGACCGTACCGGAAACGGGAGAGGGACGGGGGCGGGAAGAAATCTCCCGGGAACCCTGAACTTCTTCTCTTTTACGTCGGGATTACGAAATCCGGAACTTCGTCGGGATCCCTGTGCTGCAGGAAGATGTCCGGGAAACGCTCCTCGACGATGCGGAACGCTTCGAGAAGCTCAGGGCTGAAGTGTTCCGGGCGGACGCGGCCGTCGCCTTTCGTGATGATCTCGACCACGCGTTCGTGCGTCAGGGGCGGCTTGTACGTCCGGTAGGACCGCAGGGCGTCGTAGATGTCCGCGATCGCCGTAATTTGTCCTTCCCACGGGATCTCGTCGCCCTTCAGGCCCAGCGGATAACCGCTGCCGTCCCATTTTTCGTGGTGCGTCATGCAGATGTTCCGGGCCATCGAGAGCCACGACGCGTCTCCGATGATCTCGGCCCCCCACGACGGATGGTTGATGATGACGCGGAACTCGTCAGGCGTGAGCGGCCCGGGCTTCGAGAGGATTTCGGTCGGCACCTTGAGCTTGCCGATGTCGTGAAGCCGCGCGAACAGGGCGATGTCCTCCTGCTCCGTGACGTCGCGGCCGAGCGCCCATGCCAGCAGGCGGCAATACTCCCCGATTCGGGAAATGTGTGCGGCTGTCTCGTCGTGATAGATGCTCGTGACGAACTGGAGCTTCTCGGCGAGGTAGCCGTACGATCCCTTGACCTCGCGGCGCATCTTCTCCCCGTGGATCAGACCGCCGAG
>CAZVUT010000102.1:0-9539 GCA_964630155.1 uncultured Synergistaceae bacterium | reverse complement strand
CATCCGCTGAGGCTGCACGAGGAATCGCGCGCTATGTGGATTCCGCCGCCCTCCGAGGCGATATTGCCCGAGACGGACGAGTCCTTCACCGCCAGAATGAACGTCGAACGGGTCTGTATTCCTCCGCCGTACCGGGCTCCGTTCTCCGAGAAGGCGCACCTCGTCACCTTCGGATCGCAGTTTCCTTCGATGCTAAGTCCGCCGCCGTCGAGGGCGGCCGAGTTACCGGAAAAGGTGCAATTCGTCGCCGTCAGGGACTTCGTCGAATCATGGGCTGCGATATGCACGCCGCCCCCGTATCCGTTGACTTGGTCGGCGCCGGGCACGACGTGGTTTATGGAAATGTTGCAGTTCGTCAGGGTCAGGTCGCCCTTGCTCGCAACGCCTCCGCCGTTGACGCCGCACACGTTGCCTCTGACGACGCAGTTTTCCATCGTGAGGGTTCCCTCGTTCCATATCCCGCCGCCGGAGCCGGGGCCGGGTATGATGGTGCAGTTTCCCGTCACCGCGCACCCCTTCATCGTCAGCGTCCCGGCATTGAATATCGCTCCGCCGTCTCCCGGCGCCTTTCCCCCAGAAAGCTCCAGATTCTCGAGGGTGACTGCTTTTCCGGAAGCGATGTTGAAGACGCGCCCCACGCCGCCCTGGATGATCTTCACCGGGCCCGCCAGTGTGATATTTTTGTTGATGACCAGCTCTCCCTTTTCAAGTTCCACGACCTTCACATAGTCCATAAACACGATCATGTCCGAGTCGTTCGCGCGTTCGATCCAAAAGCGCAACGATCCCGCCCTCCACATAGTGTCATCCGCGTATATGACCTTCCGTATTGCGGCAGGCCCCGGTTCGGCGCCCGCGCCCAAAAGGATTCCGAACGCTATTCCGAGCACCGCGAGGCACTGTGCGACCATTTCCGATGCGCATCTCCGAAACATGTCTTCCGCCCCTCCCCCCGCACTCGGATGTTTCCGTGTTTCCGCTTCGTTACGCATGGTTCCATCCTCCCTTTCGTTCCTCATGTGTCCGGAATTGCCGGACTGTGCTTTTTTCAAGGAAAACCTCTGCGTCGACGAACGCGATTTCCCGCGCGCGTCCCCTCTATTTCTTCCCGCTTCGTCGGAAGCGCACGTCTCGGAAGAACGGCGCGAAGAGCGGGGCGGCCAGCAGCAGCGCGAGCGGCGCAAAGCCTCCGGAAGCGTTGCACCCGCCGCCGCTGCCCGTATCCCCGACCACCTCCGCCGCACGCACCGAGCACACCCGGAAGGTCACGACGCCGGCGGTCGGGTTCAGGTCGTACGACCCGTTGTCGGTCACGACGGAGCGCCAGGTCATGAGCCCTTCGCCGGGAATGTAGAAGTCGGGCGGCGTCGCGCCGTCGGGCAATGTCTGCCCCGCCCTGATCTCGAACTGGATGCCGCGGTCGGGCAGTTCGTAGCCCGAGCCGTCTGCTTTGCGAAAGAGCGCATAGTACCGCGCGTTCTCCGGCCAGGACGCCGTGTACTCGACGACGAGGTCGGCGCTCTCGAGCGCGACGTCCTCGAACGTGTTCGCGTAGTAGAGCGATGCGGTCAGACCCGCGAGCGGAGCGAGCGTCGCGCTCGTCCCTCCGGGAGTCCGGCCCAGGTCCGAAGAGAGCGCGCCTCTGACGGCCGCGAAGAGATCGCTTCCGGAATCCGCCAGAGCGTTCTTCACGTCGTTGACGTCGGCGTCGCCGATGATCGACCGCGGCTCGGGCTCCGTCTCGCCCGAATACCCCGCGAAGGCCGTCGCGGACCTGTTCGGGGCGTCACCTATCACGCACGTGCTGTCGTAGGTGAAGACGGGCGTCGAGAAGTACGTGACCTCCTTGTAGAGCTGCGACGGATCGTTTCCTGTCACCCGGCACCCGTTCGTGAGCGTCGTGTTCGAGCGGCAGCCCACGTAGAGCCCCCCGCCCGTGCGGCTCAGCAGCCCGCTGCCCTTTCCGGTCGTGTTGTTGCAGACTTTGGTGTTGCTCATGACGAGGATGTCCCCGTTGTAGATCGCGCCGCCGAGGCTTCCCGCGACGTCGTTGTTTTCGATCGTACAGCCGGTCAGCGTGACGGTCGGGTGGTTGAACGAGGAGTACACGTTCGTGATGGCCGACCCGAACGCCCAGAAGTTCGTGTTGTTCGTCAGCGTGCACGAATTCATCGTCAGCTTTCCGGAGTTCTCGATGGCGCCGCCGACCGTGTTGCCCGTCACCGTGCACGAGTTCATCGTCAGGACTCCCGCCGTGCGGTTGTAGATCCCGGCCCCTTTCAGCCCCGCCGCATAGTACCCCGGGTTCGAGAAGTTGCCGCCCGTGATCGTGATGGTGTTCATCGTGCACGTCGCCGTCACTTCGAGAACGCGCTTGTTCGTCGCCCCCTGCCGGATCGTCGCGGGGCCCTTGAGCGTGAGCGTTCTGTCGATGGTGATCTGATCCGCCAGAACGACCGTCGTCCCTGCGCCCAAAAATCTGATGTTGTCCCCCGGATTGGCGTGAAGCACCGCATAGCGTAAGGTTCCCTCAGGCGGATTCGACGGATCGTCCGTTCCGCTCGTCACGGTCCAGAGGGCTTCGGCGCCCGCCTGTGATACGGAACACCCCAGCAATGCCGCCATTACCATCAAAAATACGAAACCGAAACACCTGCGTCGCGCCATAGTACCCTCTCCCCTTTGTCAGCTATTCGCATTCCGCGAAAAAGTATGCACCCTGACACGATGTAAAAGTCAAGAAAGAATTGCATTATGAACGAAGTTCCGGAAACGGAACGCGATTCGTCCGTATCCCGCGTCCCAGGCTCAGCGACGGCGCCGGAGGAATCCCTCGCGGCGCCGTCACGGTGTCGTTCCAACGCGCCGCCCGGTTATTTCCGGATGGAGCCTTTCGACCGCACGTACGCATACAACGGAGCGATCAGCAGCAGCGCAAGCGACGCGCCTTCGGCCGCCCCTGCCCCGGCGTCGCACCCGCCGCCGCTGCCCTTGTCCCCGGCCGCTTCAGCCGCACGCACCGAGCAGACCCGGAAGGTCACCACGCCCGCGGTCGGGTTCAGGTCGTACGATCCGTTGTCGCTCACGACAGATCGCCAGGTCATGAGCCCTTCGCCCGGGACGTAGAAGTCCGGCGGCGTCACGCCGTCGGGCAGGCTCTGCCCGGGTTTGATCTCGAACTGTACGCCTCGTTCCGAAAGCTCGTACCCCGAGCCGTCCGCGCGGGCGAAGAGCGCGTAGTACCGCACGTTCCCGGGCCACGACGCCGTGTATTCCACCGAGAGGTCCGCGCTCGTCAGGGCGACGTCCTCGAACGTATTCGCATAGTGAAGCGAGGCGCTCATTCCGGCGAGCGAACCTGCGAGCGAACTTGCGAGCGATCTTGCGAGCGGAGCGAACGGCGCTGAATTTTCGGGGGTCTTCTTCCCGAGGTCGCTCGCAAGCGCCTGTTCGATCACTGCGTACAGCCCGCTCTCCGGGTTCGCCAGAGCCGTTTTCACAGCCGTAACGTCCGCGTCGCCGACAATCGACCGCGGTTCGGGTTCCTTCTCGCCGGAGTAGCCGGAGAATGCCGTCGCGGACTTGTTCGGCGCTTTTCCGATCGTGCATGTGTCGTCGGCCGAGTAGGTCGAGCCGGACAGGCGGTAGATGTTGTCGGGGGTATTCGAGGACACGACGCAGTGATCCGTCAACGTCGTCGTCGAAAGTATTTCCAGGCACATCCCTCCGCCGGAAGAATCCCCGTTCCCGTTGTTGCGTATCTTCGTCCGGGCCATCGTCAGGGTTCCTCCGACATCGTTGAAGACTCCTCCCGCATCGCGGCTTCCGAACACGTGGCCGAAACACGTGTTGTTCTCGACGACGCAGTCGGTCATCGTCAGCGAGACGTTCCAGGATCCGCCGGCGCTGTTGCGGATCCCCCCCGCGGAGATGCCTCCGTCCGCAGAGTTGCCGCTGATCGTGCAGCCCTGAAGCACGAGATTCTTGCCGTTGTGGATGCCGCCGCCGCCCGTGTTCCCCGTCACGGTGCAGTTTTTCATCGTGAGGTCGGCGTAGCTGCACACTCCGGCGCCGTACCCCCCGCTTCCATTGCCGAGGCTCCCTCCGGTGATCGTCAAGTTCCTCAGCGTGCAGGCGCCCGTCACGTAGAGCACCCGCTCGCCCGGCGTCGTCTGTCGGATCGTGACGGGGCCCGTGATCGTCAACGCCTTGTTGATGAACAGGTATTCGGTCAACGACACCGTCGACACCGAGGAATGAAAGACGATCGTGTCGCCGGCGACGGCGTTCGCGACGACATACCGGAGCGTTCCGACGCTTCCGTCGTCCGCGCCGCTGGTCACCGTTCGCGTGCTCGCCTCGCTCGTTCCGGAGGCGAAGAAGATCAGCGTCGCCAGGACACAAAGCCGCGCCGTCGTTCGGCATGCCGTTTGCAAAAGCGTCCGTGTTTCCTCGCTCCGTTGCATTGCGTTCACCCCTCTTTTTCCCCGTATCCGTTCCCAACCGGCCGGAACTGTCGGGCCTTACCCGTTTCGTCTTCCCCCGACGCGCATCAGTTTTCCGGCAATCAGCGGCGCGACCAACAGCAGCGCGAGAGGCGCGAAGCCCGTTCCGGCCGTCGCGTCGCAGCCGCCGCCGCTTCCTTTGTCGCCGACAGCCTCCGCCGCGCGGACCGAGCACACGCGGAAGGTCACGACGCCGGCGGTCGGGTTCAGGTCGTACGATCCGTTGTCGGTCACGACAGATCGCCAGGTCATGAGCCCTTCACCCGGGACGTAGAAATCGGGCGGCGTCACGCCGTCGGGAAGGCTCTGTCCGGCCTTGATCTCGAACTGCACGCCGCGGTCCGCAAGTTCGTACCCCGAGCCGTCCGCGCGCGAGAAGAGCGCGTAGTACCGCACGTTCTCGGGCCACGACGCCGTGTATTCCACCGAGAGGTCCTGGCTCGACAGGGCGACGTCCTCGAACGTGTTCGCATAGTGAAGCGAGGCGCTCATTCCCGCGAGCGTTCCTGCGAGCGAATTTGCGAGCGAACTTGCGAGCGATCTTGCGAGCGGAGCGAACGGCGCCGAATTTTCGGGGGTCTTCTTCCCGAGGTCGCTCGCAAGCGCCTGTTCGATCACGGCGTACAGTCCGCTCTGCGGGTTCGCCAGGGCCGTTTTCACATCCGCGACGTCCGCGTCGCCGACGATCGACCGCGGTTCGGGCTCCTTCTCGCCGGAATAGCCGGAGAACGCAGTCGCCTGTCTGTTCGGCGCCGTGCCGATCGTGTTCGTGCCGTCCGAGATGTAGCCTCCCGCGATTTCGTCCGGCGTATTGCCCCTGACCGTACATCCGCTCAGACTGCAGTAGCCCTCGGCGTACAGCCCGCCGCCCGAGGCCGCGGTGTTGTACGTCAGCGTACAGCCCGTCAGGGTCACATGCCCCGTGCCGCCGGTATACAGGGCCCCCCCCATACTCTTGGAAGTGTTGCCTGCAAGCGTGCATCCGGTCATGCTCAGAACTCCCGCGTTGCCGACCGCCCCGCCGCCGTATTTCGTGCAGCTGTTTCCGTTGAGGGTGCAGTCCGTCATATTGAGCGTCGCCCCGACCTGATTCACAATCGCTCCGCCGGAGTACTCCGAAGTATTCTGTTGGAGGGTGCATCTCGTGAGGGTCAACGTGCTCCCGTTGCGGTTCACGATTGCGCCGTTGCTTCCCCCGGATACCGTGAGGTCGCTGAGCGTTACGACAGCCGGCGCCCATACGTCGAAAATTTTCGGCCCCGTCCATGAGGCTTTCAGCGTAAGGACGCACGGACCGAGGATGTTCAGATTTTTTTTCAGCGTCAGGGTGTCCGTCAGTTCGATCTGCGTCACGTTCGGCGCGAAGGTGATCGTGTCCCCTGCAGCCACGTACGTCACCGCGTACCACAACGTCCCCTGCGTTCCTTCGTCCGCCGGATTCGTCACGGTCCACACGGCCGCGTATGCGGCATGCGCCGGGCAGAGCAGCAACACCCCCATCGCGACCGACGCCAGAAATCTGAATCCACAACCGCTGTTTCGTCTCATCGACCCCGCTCCCTTGTGCTGAAAATTCATTCACCGCAAGCAGTATGCACTCTGACACAATGGCAGAGTCAAGGAAATTTTCGTCCCTGCCGGCGAATCGTTCCCCCGCGTCCGGAATCCAAAAAAGCGCCGGACATTTTCCCCCGGCGCTGCGCTCACATCCTGCAACGTCTGTCTCCCGCCGGATTCGTGCTACCGGCGGGACTGATACCGGCTCCGGCGCGGCGGTGAAGCCGGAAGCGATCCGAAAAAACCCGCGACGGCGACTCGGTTTGATTACCGCGACGTTCCTGCCTCCGCCTTATCGCTCCGGCTCAAGCACCGGAATCGCCACTTCGACGCGGCCGTAGGGCGCTTTCTCGGCGTCGAAGGGGAAATAGCACTCCTGAACCCTTCCGGCGACGACGAGTTTCCGACCGTCGATCCACTCCGCGAGCCGGTCGTGCGTTCCGCCGATTTCCTCGTACGGCCCCCTGTGGAGCGTCGCCGCCATCGTCCCTCCGGGCAGGACCGATCCCGTGGAACGCGATACGATCACGCACACCGTCGCATCGACCGGCTCGAACGCCGACCGCGTCGCCTGTCCGGAGGCGTTTCCGAACGTGCAGAAGATCGGGGCCGAACACGGTTCGTACGTCTCCCCGATCTCGTCGAGAAGCGGACGGGCCGCCTCGCAGGCGAACGAGCGCAGTCGCGCCCGCGGGGCCTTTATGGCGACGGAGAGGACGTGCGATTCGGTCGTCCGGATCAGCCCGCAGGGTTCGATGGGTTCGTCGCCGAGCATTCCCTCCAGCGTCTCGAGCGAAACCCGCAGCGCTTCCATCTTCTGCCGGAGGGCCTGCTTCTGCTCTTCGACGAACCGGCGCACGTTTCCGCGCGCGGCGCCGTTCAAAAGGGCCGCCATGTCCCGAACGGAAAAGTCCACGTCCCGGAATCCGAGCAGCAGCTTCGCCTCCATCAACTGGGAGACGAGGTAGTGACGATACCCCGTACGCGGGTCCGTATGGGCGGGGACGAGGATATCGCGCTCGGCGTAGAAACGGAGCATTCGGGGCGACAGTCCGCTCCGCTCGGCGAATTCTCCTATGGAAAGCAGCCGCGGCGCCTGCGTCCGCTTGTCCGCGATATTCGGCTTCTCAGTCATTGAGGCGTCCATCCTGCGGAAAGGGGTTCCCGGCGGCGTTCAGCATTTCGAGATCTTCGTCGGTCAGGACATCCGAGTCGGGGGCGCGGTCGCGAAAGCGCTCCGTCATCTCGCAAATCCCCTCCCGGAGATCCTCAAGTTCGACCCGCCGGAGCGCCAGTTCCTCGTCCGCGCGGTCAAGCGCCTCCATCACGGCCCATTCCCGCCCCTGGAGGATTTCCTCCCGGACCCATTCGGGATCGATGCCGAAGGAGCGCAGTTTTCTGTCCATATCGTCCATTGCCGATCACCTCACAAAAAAGGCCGCCATCCCGTGTTGTTTCCCCACGAAAGGCGGCCTCTCCCGATTTTCTCAGATCTTGCCGTCCGACATCCCTTCGCCGCCGACGATGCCTTTCAGTTCGTCGTCATTCAGTTCGTCGATCCGCTTGACCTTGTCCAACGTCTCTTCCGCCTTCGGTTTCCGTTCTTCTTTCGCCATCATCGTTCCCTCCCGCGTATTGTGTTTGTCGTCCCTCGTGTTCGGACGGAATCGTAAACCATGACACGCTGTCAGAGTCAATGTCACGCCCCGGTTTCCGTTCCGGGTCCCTTGTAGCGGAAACACAGCATCGTGATGTCGTCCGACTGGTCGGCGCCGTCAACGAACGTTCCGATCCGGCCGCGCATCCGTTCGATGACGACCTCGCTGCCCGGGTTTCCGGACGTCGTCTCGCCGAGCCAGTCGCGAACCCGTTCGTCGCCGAGAAGCTCTTCGCGTTCGTTGAGCGCCTCGGTCACGCCGTCGGTGAACAGGAAGAGCGTGTCGCCGGGCTGAAGCGCGCCCGCCCCTTCCTCGAACGAAACGCCGCCGATCGCGCCGACGAGCGGCCCCTTGACGCGCGGCAACGCGGCGACCGCGCCGCCGGAGATCTTCCACGGCGCCGGGTGCCCGCCGCACGCGTAGCGGAAACCGCCGTCGCGCAGGTCCACGGAGACGCAGAACAGCGTGACGAACATGCACGCGTCGTTGCCTTCGATGATCCGGTCGTTGACGGCCGACAGGAGCGCGGCCGGTCCGTTCGCCTCGCCCTCGGGTCCGGAGGAATGGCCGTTCATCGAGGAGTATGCCTTCATGAAGCTGCGCGTCACGGCCATGAAGAGCGCGGCCGGAACGCCCTTGCCCGACACGTCGCCCACGATCAGCAGAAGGTGGTTCGCGTCGGTCATGAAGAAGTCGTAGAAGTCGCCCCCGACCTCGCGGGCCGGTTCGAGAACGGCGAAGAGGTCGATCCGGTCATCTTTCGGGAAGGGCGGGAAGGTCCGCGGAACCAGGCTCATCTGGATGGACCGCGCGATGTCCAGCTCGCTTTCGATGCGCTCGCGGGCCGCCGTGGTCGTCCGCAGCTCCTCGATGTGGACGATCAGGCTGTCGCGCATGGACGTGAACGACTCCGTCAGCAGCGCGATCTCGTCGTTGCCCGAAATGGGCGGCAGCGGCGCGTCCAGTCTGCCCGACGCGAGCAGCAGCGTCGCGTCCTTGAGCGACCGGATCGGGCGGCTGATCCGGCTCGCGATGAAGAGCGACACCGCCAGCATCCCGGCCATTCCCGCGAGGCCGAGAAGGAGCTGCGTCCGGCTCAGGCGGTTCACGCCCGCGAGGATTTCCTTTTCCGGAAAGACGATCCCGAGCGACCAGCCCATGCCCTCGATCGGCTGGTGCCAGACGAGAAGATGCCGGTCGCGCTTCCTGTCGTAGAACTTGAAGAGCCCCTTCTTCCCCTCGACCATCCGGCGTCCGAGTTCCCAGACTTCGGGATTCCCGTCCGCCTCGGAGATCGTGAAGATCGTCTCCTTCATGATGGTCTCGCGCCACGGGTGCGACACCATCGTTCCGTTCGACGTGATCAGGAAGATGTACCCGTTGTTCCCGACGTTCATCGTCGCAATCACGTTCGTGAGCCAATGCAGCTCGATCGACGCGCCGATGGACGCCAGGTAGCGCCAGTTCTCGTCGTAGATGGGGACGCAATAGTCCACCACCATCGAGCCCGTCCCCTCGTTGCCGAAGAAGGGCTCCGTCCAGACGGGCTTTCCGAGCTGGAGCGGCAGCTGGTACCAGTCCCACACGGTCCAGTCGTACACTTCGGCCAGGTTGCGCCAGCCGATGGTCGAATCCTGACGGTAGACGAACGGACAGAAGTTGTCGAGCAGCGCGTCGCCCGACTGTCGGGAGAACCCGACGAACAGCCCCGACACCTCCGGATGCGGCTCGATCAGGGATTTCATCACGTCGCGAAGCTGTTCCGGGTCCGGCTTGAAGGACCGGAGGATCGTCGCCATGTCGTGCGTCACGGCCTCGG
>CAZVUT010000101.1:5377-9587 GCA_964630155.1 uncultured Synergistaceae bacterium | reverse complement strand
GTTCGCGGGAAACATCATCATCGCCTGCGCGGCCTTTCTCTTCGCGCTCTACGCCGTTCTCGCGCGGCCGCTTCTGGCGCTTCATTCGCCCGTCCGCGTGACGAGCCTCGTCATGATCGTCGGGTCCGTGCTGCTCGTTCCGTTCGGTCTGTGGCGAACGCCGCCCGCGCTCTGGGTCCGTCCGTCCGCGCCGGTTCTTCTCGCCTTCGCGTACATCGTCCTCGTCGGAACGGTCGCGGCCTTCATCCTGTGGTACCGGGGCGTGCGCGACATCGGCCCGGTCGGAACGGTGCTCTATCACTTCGTGACGCCGACCGTGAGCATGGTCGTCGCCCCGCTGCTGCTCGGCGACGCGACCGGGACGGGAAAGACCGGCGGGGCGCTCCTGGTCCTGGCGGGGCTGCTTGTCGCGCGTCAGTCGCGCGCGCGGTAGAGAAAGAGCGGAAACACGCTCAGGACGATCGCCGCGACGACGACCCAGAAGCTCACGGCGTATCCGGCCGGCGTGTAGGTCCCGGCGACGGCGGCCGGAAAGCGGTTGATGATCGCGCCCGTGCCCCACTGCGCGACGACGGCCGAAAGCACCGTCACCATGTTCATCATGCCGAAGATCGCGCCCTTTTCGCCCGCCGGGGCGTGTTCGTTCACGCCGCCGACGATGGAGATCCCCATGATCCCGATCGAGATTCCGCCGAGCAGCGTGAACGCGCCGGAGAGCTGGATCGGCAGGCGAAGCGTCAGCGACAGGACCATGCAGGTCCAGACAATCGCGTTCGCCGACGCGGACCGGATCAGAAGCGACCGGATCTTTTCGGGCCGTGTCCCCAGGGCGCTCGCGACCAGCGGACCGATGGTCATGCCGATCCCCATCAGCGAGGCCCAGAAGCGCGCCGTCGAGGGCGGACACCCGTAGGCGGCCGTGTACCAGGAGACCGACCACAACGCCTGGAAGGCGAGATGGGACGAACTGGACATGATCCAGCAGGGCAGGATGGCGAGCAGCGAACGGGAGCGACGGATGGTTCCGGCCGCGCCCCGGAGCCCCGAGATCAGGGATCGCAGGCCGCCGCCCGACGGGCGGGCGGGAGCGGCGCGCCGGACCGGGTCGTGACGCGCCTGGAACAGGAGGGAAACGGACATCAGCAGGCACAGCAGGGTCAGCGTCGCGAACGAGCCCCGGACGCCGAAGCGGTCGAGCGCGAACCCCAGGCAGATCACCGACGCGACCGAACCGAAATCCGCGATCGTGAAGTTCACGGCCGAATAGAAGCAGTAGCGTTCCGGCCGGAAGGCGTACGCCTGGAAGACGAGCGCGGCGGAGTACATCGGCGCGAGCCCGAAGCCCGAGATGAAGCGCCATGCCCCGAGCGTCGCGGGCGTCGAGTCCCACGCGACGAGGGCGTTGGAGACGGCCGCCAGGAGCATTCCCGCGGCCGAAACGCGCAGCGGTCCGAAGCGGTCGTGAAGGATCCCCGACACGGGCTGCATGAACGCGTAGGAGTAAAAGTGCAGGCTCGACAGGAAGCCGATCAGGGAGGCGCTCATCCCGAGGCGTTCCGCCTCCGCGGGCATGACCACCGCCGCCGAGGTTCGCAGGAAGATGCTCAGGAAGTATGCGGACGCGAGCAGCAGAAACAGCCCGTGCGCCCTGACGGGGGAAACCGAAGGGGATTCGTTTGGGGAAACGCCGTGCGTGATCACGGAAAAACCTCTCTTTTCGGAGATGGCATACAATGAAGCGCGAGCATAACACAGTCGTTATTCCCCGTAAAGAAGAGGTTTGTCGGGGAAGCGACCGGCCGGCGTCCCTGCGGGGACGGAAAAGAGCGCCCGGCCTCCGATGCGGAGGCCGGGCGCTTGTGTTGCGCGATGTTTCGGGACGGAATCAGTCGGCCTTCCAGCTCCCCGAGCGGAAGAGCCCGACGACCAGGATCGGGATGACGAGCAGGAAGATGGCGATCGAGCCGAGGTAGCCGTACCCCTTCGCGATCAGCGGAAGCAGGCCGAACAGCGCGATGGCCCAGGTGATCAGAACGTAGATGAGCGACGCGACGACGTTCGTTGTCCGGTCGTTGCTTCCCCGGTGCGTCCGTCCCCACCAGCCGACGATGCGCCGCGCGCCGCCGTAGATCAGGCTGACGCCCGTCGAGACGACCGCGAGGAAGATCAAAAGCGACACGATCCCCGTTCCAAACTGTCCGCCGCCGCCGTGCGCCGCGACGTAGAGCACCGGAACCTTCTCGGCGAGGATCGTCGGATAGTGGGCCAGCACGCCGAGCGTCGCGAGCCAGAGAACGCCCGCGTTGACGATGACGCCGTACCAGAAGGCCTTCTTGACGTCCTCATGGCTCATCAGCGCGTCCGCGACCGCGATATACGCGCCCATCGCACACGCCTGGAAGCCGATATACTTCGACATGGACCAGAACGCCTCGCCGAAGCCCTTCGGAGCGGGAGCGGATTTCAGCACCCCGATCAGCAGAGGCAGGTTCACGAACAGGTTTGCGACGTAGATGATGAGCATCCCGATGATGATCAAAAGCGCCATCGCCGTCGCGGCCCGGCGGACGACCTCGGCTCCGAAGATGGTGAGGAAGAAGATGCAGACCGCGACGATGACGGTGTTCATCACGTAGCCCGTCCCGAGGAGCTGCTGCATGACCGTTCCGCCCGTGGCGATGGCGACCGCCGAGGCGATCAGGAGGATCATGAGATACATGATTTCAAACGCGTTCGAGAAGAAGATCGAATACGGATGGAAGAACCGGTCCATCCACTCCCGGTAGTCGTATGCCTTATGAATGAAGGAAAATTCCCAGGCGTAATACAGGACGAATCCCACGATCAGGATGGCCAGGACGGGCGTGAACGCCGCATACCATCCATACCCCACGAAGAAGTCCACGAGCTGCCTGCCGCTCGCGAAACCGCCGCCGAAGTGCGTCGTGAACCATACGAAAGCAACCGCCAGTGGTCCCCATGCCTTACTCACCATTTCCAACCCCCCCTTTGCGATATGTTGCCCGCTCTGCTGCTCGTCCGATACAGCGCTCTTCTAGAAGTCTCCCAGAACCTTGCCCGGATTCATGATGTTGTCCGGATCGAACGACGCCTTGATGCCCCGCAGGATCGCCAACTCCTCTTCCGACTTGGTTCCGAGGAAGATCGGCATCTTGACGAACCCGACGCCGTGCTCGCCGCTGCCCACGCCGCCGAGGCGAACGGCCACGCCGACGAGCTCCTCGAAATACTCCTCCGCGAATTCCGCCCAGTGGTGCGGCTCCATGTCTTTCGGCTTGAAGATGATCGGGTGCAGGTTGCCGTCGGCGATGTGTCCCAGAAGCCCCATTTCGATGCCGCGGCGTTTCGCGGCCGCATGGCTCTCGGCGACCATTTCCGGCACGGCCGACAGCGGAACGACGAGGTCGCCGGAGAGCGACGCGTACGGATCGTAGTTTCGCGCCCCTTCGGCGAGATTCTGCCGGACGTTCCATATCGCCGCCGATTCGGTGCGGCTCTCGGCCACGAAGACCTCGAGCGCGCCGCCGTCCATGAGGATCTTGCCGACCTTTTCGTAGGAGTCCTCCAGCCGTTCGTCCGTGTCGCCCTCGATCTGGATGATCAGGTAGGCCGCCGCCTTGTCCTGATAGGGCAGGCTCGTGTTCAGGTAGCGGCACGTGATGGCCGTCGAGAGCCTGTCGAGGATTTCACAGGAGATGATTGAGACACCCGAGCGGATGACCTTCGCGACGCAATCCACGGCTTCGTCGAGCGTCCCGAAGGCCGTGAGAAGGTTGACGACCTTGCCGGGCTTCGGCTCCAGGTTGAGGATGATCTTCGTCATGATGCCCAGGGTGCCTTCCGATCCGGCCATGAGCTGGACCAGGTTGTACCCCCACGTGTCCTTCCGGATCTTGCCGCCCATCGTGAGAACCGTGCCCGAGGCCAGGACGACTTCGAGCCCCATGACGTGCCGCCGCGTGCTGCCGTAGCGGATGACCTTGCCGCCGCCCGCATTCGTGGCCACGTTGCCGCCGATGAAGCTCGTCTCGGTGCTCATCGGGTAGCCCGCGTAGAGGAAGCCCTTTTCCGCGACGGCCTTGCAGAGTTCGTTCGTGACGACGCCCGGTTCGACGACGGCGACCCTGTTGACCGGGTCGATCTCGAGGATCCGGTTCATCTTTTCGAGCGACAGGACGATGCCCCCGTG
>CAZVUT010000101.1:0-5277 GCA_964630155.1 uncultured Synergistaceae bacterium | reverse complement strand
GGTCGATCTCGAGGATCCGGTTCATCTTTTCGAGCGACAGGACGATGCCCCCGTGGACCGGGACGGCCGATCCGGCCAGTCCGCTGCCCGCGCCGCGCGGCGTGACGGGGATCTTGTATTTCGACGCGATCTTCATGACGGCCGAGACCTGTTCCGTGTTGTCCACGCGGATCACGACGTCGGGCATGTGGCCGAAGAGCTGTCCCGCCTCGTCGTAGGAGTAGTTCTCCATCGTGTCTTTGTCGTCCGTGACGACGTTTCGCGCGCCAGCCGCGCCGCGGAGTTTCGCGACGATTTCGGGCGTCACCTTTCCGTATTCCCGCGTCATCGGGCCTCGCCTCCCTTCCTGCCGCATCCGCCCGGACACATGTCGATGAGCTTGGGGACGATCTCCATCGCGTTTCCGATGATTCCGATGTCCGCGACGCGGAAGATGGGGGCGTCCGGATCGGTGTTGATCGCGATGACCGTATCCGCGGCGGACATTCCCGCCAGGTGCTGCACCGCGCCCGAGATGCCGCAGGCGATGTAGATTTTCGGCGTGACGGACTTTCCGGAGAGGCCGACCTGGGCCGAGTAGGGCGCCCAGGAGAGGTCCACGGCCTGGCGCGACGCGCCGACGGAGCCGCCGAGCCGTCGGGCGAGTTCTTCGAGCAGCGCGAAGTTCTTCGGGTTCTTCATGCCCTTGCCGCCCGCGACGATGATTTCCGCGTCCTGGATCGGCAGGCCGACGGCCTTTTCGCGGTCGAAGGAGAGGCGTTCAAAGACGGAGGCCAGATCCGCGGCGGCGCCGCGTTTGACGATGACCTCGCCGCGCCGGTTCGCGTCGGGCGCGAGCGGCCGTTTGGAGCGCGGACGCACCGTGCACATCTGGGGCCTGGTGTTGGGCGTCCGGATATCGGCCATGACGTTGCCGCCGATCGCGGGCCGCGTCTGGAGCAGAAGCTTCGTTTCGGGATCGATGTCGAGGCCGGTGCAGTCCGCCGTGAGGCCCGTCTCGAGGTCCACGTAGAGCACTGGCATGACGGTCCGCCCGGTCGTCGTCGCCGACGCGATGAAGATCTCCGGTTTGTACTCCTTCACGAGCGAGACGAGGACCGCGTTGTACGCGTCCGGCCGGTAGGTCGCGAGTTCGGGCTCGTCGACGACGTAGACGACGTCCGCGCCGTGATGGATCAGGCTGTCCGTCTTGTCCGCGACGCCCGAGCCCAGGACGACGCTCGCGAGCCTGCTTCCGAGCTTGTCGGCGAGTTTCCGTCCCCAGGCAAGCAGTTCCCACGAGACGGAATGAATCGCTCCGTCGCGCACCTCCGCAAGGGTCCACACGTCTCCGCGGCTATTCGGCATCCGAAGTCGCCTCCTCGATGGCTCCGTGTTCCCGCAACAGGTCGAAGACCGCCCGGACCGCACCGTCCGGATCGTCGGCCGCCGAGAAGATCTTTCCGTTTCGCGTGATCTGGGGGTACATGACGCGGACGACCTTCGTCGGCGAACCACCCAGGCCGAGCTTCGCGTCCGGTATTCCGAGCGACGCTGCGTCGAGGAGCGGAATCTCGGTCCGGCGCGCGCGCATCTTGCCCGCAAGCGTGCACAAGCGGGGGGTGTTGATCTCCTTGACGACGCAGAGCAGCGCGGGCAACGGAGCGGCGACCGTCTCGTGGCCTCCCTCGACGGCCCGCTCCAGGACGATCCGCCCGCCTTCGACGGACGCGACCTTCGAGACGTACGTGAACACCGACGCGCCGAGATACCGCCCGACGGCCGGGCCGACCTGCCCCGTCTCTCCGTCCGTGGCGCGTTCGCCCGCGAAGATGAGATCGAATTCTCCGGCCTTCCTGACGCCCGCGGCGAGGGTCAGCGACGTGGCGAGCGTGTCCGACCCGGCGAACTTGCGGTCTGAAATCAGAAAGCCCCGGTCGCACCCCATCGCGATGGCGGACGCTATCGCCCGGCGCGCCGCGGGCGGCCCCATCGAGATGACGGTGATCTCGCCCCCAAGCCGCTCCTTGAGGCGCACCGCCTCCTCCACCGCGTGAAGGTCGAGCGGATTCAGCTCCGCCTCGACGCCCTCGCGGATCATGGTTCCGGTCTTTTCGTCGATCTTGATGTTCTCGGTGGCCGGAACCTGTTTGATCAGTACAGCCATTCGCATGCGCAACACCTCCTGTATGAGATACTTCCGCTCGCTCTCCGCTCGCCGCGCCTATCCTAAGCGCCGCGTCGCCGAAAAAGCAAGGGACGCGTCGCTGTGTATTGCAAAAAGTACAACTGTAAAGAAGACGCCGACTTCTTTTCACATACGCGAAGATACGGACGAGTCGCGGAATTGAACCATGTTATACTACATTTGTACGGTCCGGCGATAGGCCGGGCGTGAAAGCCCGGAAAAAAACTTTTCTCAAGGAAGGTGACGGATATGCGACTGACTTCGTTCGGAAAGGCTGCGGCGCTCGTCCTGTCGGTGGCGATCCTTGCGGCGACGATGGCTCCCGCGTTCGGCGCGGCGGTTCTCGCGGCTCCGCAGGGACCGGAGAGACGGCCCGTCCCGCCTCGCCCCGATGCGGGCATGTTCCAGATCCTGGTGACGGGAGAGGACGGCCCGATGTCGGACGCAGCCATCCGCATCTGGGACGGCCGCGAGACGCTCGACGGCGTCACGGACGGCCGCGGCGTCTGCGCGTTCTCCGATGTCCGGCCCGACGTCCCGCTGACGTTCCGGATTTCGCCGAGATCGGGCGGCGGGGTGCGGCTCGAAAATATCGTGATTCCCCGCGGGATGCCGTCGAGCATCTCCGTGCAGTTCGTGGAGACGGGCGTCGGGACGGATTTCGTCGTGCGCCTCGGGTCGAATCCGTCAACGGGGTACTCCTGGAAGATAGCCGATTTTGGGGACCAGGCGATCGTTCGCCTTGAAGGAAACTTCTTCTCCGATTCGCAGACGGGCTCCCGACGCATGGCGGGACGCGGCGGCTCCGATGTCTGGGTCTTTTCGACCGTCCAGCGGGGGTACGCGATCCTGACCTTCGAGTACGCGCGAAGCTGGGAGAGGGGCAATTACCCGCTGCGCCGCCACTTCGCGGTGGTGCGCGTCCGCTAGCGCCGGCCCGTACTCCCGTTCGTTTTCGTGAATCCGGTCAGGGGCCCCCGGACTATTTCGACGGGGGCCCTTGATCTATATGAGTCGGGAGTGTATTCTGCACGTACGATAGATGGAAGGTTCCGCAGAATCCTCCGGCCGCGTTCTCGCGATGTTCTCCGCGCCGGAGGAAATCCGGTGGTGCGAATGAACAGACAGGAATCGGAGGAGATCGTTCGGCAACTCTGGAAGTCCGATGCGGCTTTTTTCTGGGAATGCAGTCTTCCCGACCGGCGGGTCCGTTTTTCCGAGCAGGCGAAGGGCGTTATCGGCCGGGATGCAGACAGCCTCGAAGGCGAACTGGACCGCTTCTTCGCGATCATTCCCCCGGAGGATCAGACAAAAATACTCGGACGCCTCGACGCCGTCGCCCAGGGGGTGAAACGGCGCTTTCGCTGTTGTCACCGCGTGATGCTCCCCGGCGGGGGCTTCCGCTGGATCGTCGCGTCCGGGCGTCCCGTATCGTGGGACGCCGACGGAAAGCCGTCGAGCCTGGCCGGAACGGGAATGGACGTCACCGCGCTCCGGAACGTGCGCTCCGCGCTGCGCGTGATGGAGTCGGACATCGTGTCGCTCGTCCATTCGGTCGGGGATTGCGTGTTCGTCCTGGACCGCTCGGGACGCATCCTGGACACGAACGAGGCGGTGCACTGCTTCGTCGGCGCGGATCGCGCGTCGCTCCGGGGACGACGCCTCGAAAGCATCGTTCATCCCGAAGGACACGCATCCGTCGAACGGCTTCTGCGCGAATCGCTCCGGCGCGAGTGGCAGGAGGAGCTTCCCATCGCCGCTGCCGAAGGCGCGCCCCGCTACCTCGAAGTCCGCATGATCGCAGGCGTCTGGGGCAATCGCTCCGTCTTCGTCGGCGTCGGCCGGGACGTCACGCGCCGCCGCGAGGCCGAGGCGGGGCTTCGCTGGCGCATCGAATTCGAGAAGCTGATCGCGTCGCTCTCGTCGACGTTCATGTTCGCCGATGACTTCGCGCGCGCGGTCGACAGGGCCCTCGCCGATATCGGCCGCTTCTACGGGGCCCTGCGGGTGAGCCTCCACCTCTTCGGGAACGATCACGACCCGGGGCGCGTCGACGAATGGCTCGACGCGGGGATGCCCTCGTTCCGGGACCACGCAACGCTTCCGGACGAGTCCTTCGACGCCGTTCTCGCGAAGATCCTTCGCAACGGCTCCCTGATCCTTCCCGATGTCTCCGCCATGCCCCCGTCGCCGGAACGCACGCTGCTGATCCGGCTGGAGACGGCGTCGATGCTCTGCGTCCTCGTTTTCGCCGGCAAGGAGCCGGCGGGCGTGGTCTGCCTGAGTTCCCGGATGCAGGCGAAAACCTGGTCGGAACAGGACCTTCCGATGCTCCGGATCTTTTCGGACATATTGGGCAACGCGCTGGTGCGCGAATCGGAACGAAAGCGCCTCCGGGAAGACGAACAACGCCTGACGATGGCCATCGTCGCGGGCGATTCGCTGCTCTTCGAGTGGAACGTGCCGTCCGACACGATCCGCGTGCTTCGCGGCGGCGGACTCGCGGGAGGACGCCCGTTGCAGGACCGCGTGTACTCCATGTCCGAATGGAGGCGGCGGATCCACCCGGAGGACCGGGAACGCGTGTGGACGAAGCTTCAGGCGCACCTTGACGGCCACGTCGATGACGAGGGCTACGAGACGGAATACCGCTCGAACATCGCAGCGGACTTCGCGTCCGGCGATCCGGCCTGGCTCTGGCTCCACTCGCGCGGGCGGGTCATGGAGCGCGACGAAGCGGGGAAGGCCGTCCGCGTCATGGGGATCATCATGGACATCTCGCGGCGCAAGGCCGTCGAGGAAGAACGCGGCGCCCTGCTCGACCGGCTTCGCGTCGCCGCCGAGACGGACGTCCTGACGGGCCTCAGGAACCGGCAGACGTTCGAGCGCGACCTGCGCCGCGCCATCGTCGCGGATCAGGGGGGAGGGTGCGGCTTCTGCCTCGTGATGTTCGATCTCGACGACTTCAAGATCATCAACGACACGAGGGGACACGTTGCGGGCGACGGCGTGCTTTCCTACCTTTCCGGATCGATCCGAAAGAATATCCGCGAATGCGACGAGTTCGCGGTGTTCGTCCGCGGAACGCCCGACGACGCGATGACGCTCGC
>CAZVUT010000100.1:8046-9711 GCA_964630155.1 uncultured Synergistaceae bacterium | reverse complement strand
AGAAAGGGCGACGTCACGATCCGGTCGATCCGGTCCGTGACGGAAAGGCGCTCCCGGTAGACGCGTCCCTTGGCGACGACGGCCGACGCCGTCTCCGAAACAAAACGCCATCGCCGCTCGATCGTCGCGGTGTCGAGCCCGTAACCGAAACGCTCCGTCAGCAACGCGTCCTCTTCGGCGAGGATACGGCCGACTTCGCCGCCGGGAGAGAACTCCGAAATACGGTCCATGGCGATCGGGTCGCGTTCCGCCAGCCGAAGCGCGAGCATTCGCGTCCCGCCGAACGCGGCGCGCGGCGCGGCCGACAGCGCGGTTTCGAGTCGGGAGACGGCGCGCTCGACGTCCGCGCCGTACGGCACGAGAATCGGACTGCGCCGAAGAGCGGCGGCGCTCCGCATCGCGCGTTTCAACGAGTCGACGCCGTCTCCCTGCGGGAGGCAGCGCGGCGACATGCACCCGACGCACGCGCCGCGGGAGGCGCATCGGGCGCACCCTCCGCGCGCCAGCGTCGACACGACGGGCGCTCCGATCCTCCGCGACAGCGCATCGAGGTCGACGTCCATGCCGCGGCTGACCGCCAGGTCTCCCATATTCACGACGAGCAGGGCGGGGATGTCGAGTTCCAGAATCTGAACGGCGAGATAGAGGCTTCGTTCGAGGTTTGACGCATCGAGCACGATCGCGACGAGATCGGCGGAGCGTGAAAGCAGAAATTCCGTCGCGACGCGTTCGTCGGGCGACGCCGCGCCGAGACTGTAGGTTCCGGGAAGATCCACGACGCGGATCTCGCCCGTGTCGTCCCGGAAGGTTCCCTCCACAAGTTCGACCGTGACCCCGGGCCAGTTGCCGACCCGCTGGTTCGAGCCCGTCAGGGCGTTGAAGAGGCTTGTTTTCCCGGTATTCGGGTTTCCCGCGAGGGCGACGGTAAGGTTCATCTCAGCAGCCTGTGTTTGTTTCTTCTAACTTATCGGACGAGAGCAAACTCTTATTCCTCGTCGTTGACAAGAATCTTTTCCGCGATCCCCCGCCCCACTGCGAACCGCGCGTCCCCCACGCCGAGCATGACGGGACCGCCCTGGTTGCGCAGCACGCGGATCCTCGCGCCCGGATACACGCCGACCTCGCACAGCCGCCGCGCCACGGCGCCGCAGCCGAGAAGCCGCATCACGCGAACCTCGCGGCCTTCAGATATGTTCTTCACCGGACACATCGTCGTCATCTCCCCCGATCCAGACCGTCATTGCGTGAATCTTCTCAAGCTCCATCTCAACGCCCCGGACCTCGCACAGAACCGAAGCTCCCGTCCGGCGCAGCATCACGACATCCGCGCCCGGGGTCAGCCCCGCTTCCAGAAGCCGCCCGCGCAGAACATCGGGACACGTGAGCCGCACGACCCGCCCCAGTTCTCCCGCCTTCAGAAGCGACAGCGGCCTCGGAAGCGACGACGGGTTCGAGATGAAGCGCTCCATGCGCCGGACCCAGGGTTCCTGGTTACGCCGCGCGTCGAAGAAAAACTCCGCGAACGCCAGAAACCGCCCCTCCGACCGCTCATCGAGTTCGTGCTCCATCGCGCAGGCGATCGCCTCCGAACGGTCCTTTCCGATCCCGAACATCTCCGAGAACAGAAAGGTCAGGTGCTCGTGGCGCCGATAGATCGCGAGGGCC
>CAZVUT010000100.1:6431-7946 GCA_964630155.1 uncultured Synergistaceae bacterium | reverse complement strand
CGCGTTCGTGGTAGAATGGGCCCAACTTCATCGGGACAGGAGTGATGCAGATGGCCGTGTACCTGAATAACGCCGCCACGACGTGGCCCAAACCGGAACCAGTCGCCCGGGCGGTGTACGACTTCATGACGCGTGCGGGGGCGAACCTCGCGCGGGGCGCGGCGGCGAAGCGCGATATCGGAACGATGGATATGGTGATGAGCTGCCGCGAGAAGCTCGCGGCGCTCTTCGGCGGCCACGAGAACGCCGATCCGCGATACGTGACGTTCACGGCGAATGTCACGGAGTCGCTCAACATCGTCCTCAAGGGATACCTGAAGCCCGGAATGCGCGTCCTCACGACGAGCATGGAACACAACGCCTCCATGCGGCCGCTGCGGCGCCTCGAAACACAGGGCGTCGTCGTGACCGTTCTCCAGTGCGACCGGGAGGGCGTGCTGCCGCTCGCCGACCTTCGGGAGACGCTCGAAAACGACCGGTACGACATGATGATCCTGACCCACGCAAGCAACGTGTGCGGCACGGTTCAGGACCTTGCGGGCATCGCGGACATCTGCCGCGGCTACGGCGTTCCGCTCGTGCTCGACTCCGCGCAGACGGCCGGAGTCCTGCCGATCGACGCGACGGCGCTCAACCTCGCGGCGCTGTGCTTCACGGGACACAAGGGACTCTTCGGACCGCAGGGAACCGGCGGCATCCTCTGGCGTCCGGACTTCGCGGAGGCCACGGGCTGGTTCGTCGAGGGCGGCACCGGGAGCTATTCGCATCTGGAATTCCACCCCGACAAGATGCCCGACAAGTTCGAGGCGGGAACGCCGAACCTCCCGGGCATCGCGGGACTGAACGCCGCGCTCGACTGGCTCGCCGAAGAGGGCATGGAAAAGATCCACGCCCGGGAGCGCGACCTCGCGCAACGCCTTCTGGACGGGCTCTCGAAACTGCCCGGAGTCCGCTTCGCGGGGCGAACGACCATGAAGGACCGGCTCGCGGTCATCGCGGTCAATTTCGACGGAACGGACAACGGAATCCTGGCGTCCGAACTGGTCGACCGCGCGGGGATCGAGACGCGCCCGGGCCTTCACTGCGCCCCGACCGCCCACAGGACGCTCGGGACGTCGCCGCACGGCGCGCTCCGGCTGAGCCCGGGATATTTCAACACTGAGGCGGACATCGACCTGTGTCTCGAAACACTGGCGGGAATTCTGAAAATACCGGCGAAATGACGGAACGAACGGGAAGGCGGCCTCTCCCTTCGGGAGCGGCCGCCTTCCCGTTCGCCGATTGTCGAAACAATCTACGGAGGGGCGGAGAGTAACAGATGCGCATTGTCATAGTCGGTGCGGGAGAAGTGGGGTACAACGTCGCAGAAACGCTGTCCACGGAGGGATTTGACGTCACGGTCGTGGAGCAGGACGACGAGCGTGCGGCCAAAACGGAAAGCGAACTCGACGTCCTCGTCGTCCGGGGAAACGGGGCGCGCCCGAACGTCCTCGAACAGGCGGGCGTCACGCCCGG
>CAZVUT010000100.1:1885-6331 GCA_964630155.1 uncultured Synergistaceae bacterium | reverse complement strand
GGCGGCGGCGAAGTGCCGCACGGCGAGACCCCCCTGCGGGAGGGCGATCTCTGCTACGTCGTCACGGCGAAGGATTACGCCTGGCGTCTTGAGGAATACTTCACGGGAAAGAAGAGTACTCCGCTGCGCCGCGTGCTCATCGTCGGGGGCGGAAAGATCGGGTATCAGGTCGCCCGCAAGCTCGAGACGCAGTTCCGCAACGTCGACATCCGTCTGATCGACCGCGACAAGGACAAGTGCGAACGGCTCGCCGAGGAACTCGAGCGCACGCTCGTGCTCTGCGGCGAGGGCGCCGACGACGAACTGCTCCGGCAGGAAGGAGTCGACGAGGCCGACGGCTTCGTCGCCGCGACCGAGAGCGACGAGGCCAACCTCATGCTCGGCGTCGTGGGAAAATCGCTCGGCGCGCGAAAGAGCATCGCGGTCGCCCGAAAGACACTCTACCAGCGCCTCGACCCGTACATTTCCGTCGACGCCATCGTCAACCCGAACCAGGCGCTCGCCTCGGTGATCCTGCGGTACGTCCGCTATCCGTCCGGGACGGGGACGCTCTCGATCATCGAGAAGATCGACGCGGAGATGCTCGAACTGTTCATCTCCGCCGAAAGCCCGGCGATCGGCGTCCCCGTCATGGATCTCGGGCTGCCGTCCGGCATCCTTCTCGCGCTCGTCGTCCGCAAGGGTCACGTCTTCGTTCCCGGAGGGACCACCGTCCTCGAACCCGATGACCGCGCGATAATCTTTTCGACTTCGGATCTCATGGACACGGCCGTGGAGGCTCTCCGGGGCATCTGAGATGCGTCTGCCGATCGTCTCGAAGGTTCTGTCGCTCATCTCGCTTGTCGTCACGCTCTCGATGCTCTGGCCCCTCGCCTGGGCTCTCTGGGACGGGGGCGCCGACGTCTATCCCTTCATACACTCCGTCGCCGCGGGGCTTGCCGCATCCGCGATCCTCTTCCTGCTCGGACGCGACGCGGACTACGCCGACATAGGGATCCGCGAGGCGTTCGCGGTCGTGACGTTTTCGTGGATCGTCGCTTCCGCCGTCGGAGGCCTGCCCTTTCTGCTCCACGGAACCGTTTCGACGTTCACGGACGCGTTCTTCGAGGCGATGTCCGGGTTCACGACGACGGGGGCCTCGGTCCTCTCGGACATCGAAGCGAACCCCCGCGGCATCCTCTTCTGGCGCGACCTCACGCACTGGCTCGGCGGCATGGGGATCATCGTCCTGAGCCTCGCGATCCTGCCGTTTCTCGGCGTCGGCGGCATGCAGCTTTTCAAGGCGGAAGTTCCCGGGCCGATCCCCGAGAAGCTGACGCCGCGCGTCCAGCAGACGGCGCTCCTTCTCTGGGGCGTGTATGTCCTCATGACGGTCGTCCAGACGATCCTCCTGATGCTCGGCGGAATGGACTTCTTCGAGTCGCTCACCCACACGTTCGGCACGGTCGCGACGGGCGGCTTCTCTCCGCTCAACAAATCGGTCGGACAGTACAACAGCGCCTACTTCGACTGGGTCATCACGATCTTCATGTTTCTCTCCGGGGCGAATTTCACGCTCCATTACCTCTTCCTCACGGGGAGATGGAACATCTACCGCGGAGACGAGGAATTCCGCTTCTACACGATCGTGACCCTCGCGGCGACCCTTGCCGTCGTCGTTCTGCTGCTGCGCTCCGGAACGTACACGAACATCGCGGACGCCTTCCGCTACGCCGCTTTTCAGGTCGTGAGCATGATGACCACGACCGGTTTCGTCACGGCCGACTTCGAAACGTGGCACGCCGGAGCGCAGGTCATCCTCGTGCTCCTGATGTTTTTCGGCGGATGCGCCGGATCGACCGGCGGGGGCATCAAGCATTTGCGGATTCTCATTTCCCTGCGGCACGTCAAGGTCGAGCTTCAGAGAATCCTTCACCCGCGCGGGATTCTGAGCTGTCGCCTGGGCGGAAAAAAACTTCAGGAGGACATCATCGCGTCGGTGACGGCCTTTTTCATCCTCTTCATCGTCATCTTCGCGCTCGCGACCCTCGCGATGTCCTGCGTCGGGCTCGACGTCGTCTCGGCCTTCTCGAGCGTCGCCGCAACCCTCGGAAATGTCGGCCCCGGTCTCGGTTCCGTCGGGCCGATGGATAACTACTCCGGCGTCCCGGCCGCCGGCAAATGGATCCTGTCGATGTGCATGCTCCTCGGACGGCTGGAGCTCTACACCGTCGTCATCCTTCTGTTCCCGAGGACATGGGCGTGATGAACGGGGAACGTCGATCCGCCGGAAAGACCGGTGCGACTCGAGAGCACAGTGCGGGGGGAGAGCATGAATATCATCGGAAGAGGCGGGGAAACCACCGGCGGAATCATTGTCCGCAACACACGACGAGGTGTCTGAGATGAAGCTGAAGGTCGTTCTGAAGGTTCTGGCTCTCGTTTCCGCGATCATCTCGCTGTGCATGCTCTGGCCGCTCGCGTGGGCGCTCTGGGATGGAGGCGCCGACGTAAAACCCTTCATGGAATCCATAGCGGCGGGTCTCGTCTTCTCGGCCGTTCTGTTCATCGCGGGGCGCGATGCGTCCTACGCGGACATGGGCGTTCGCGAATCCTTCGCCGTCGTGACGTTTACATGGATCGTGGCTTCCGTGGTCGGAGGCCTTCCCTTTCTGCTCCACGGAACGGTTCCGACGTTCACGGACGCGTTCTTCGAGGCGATGTCCGGCTTTACGACGACGGGAGCCTCGGTCGTCTCCGATATCGAGGTGAATCCACGCGGAATCCTCTTCTGGAGAAGTTTCTCCCACTGGCTCGGCGGCATGGGGATCATCGTCCTGAGCCTTGCGGTGCTCCCGTTTCTCGGCGTCGGCGGCATGCAGCTCTACAGAGCCGAAGTGCCGAGCCCGATCCCCGAGAAAATCGCCCCGCGCGTACAAAAGACGGCGCTTCTTCTCTGGGAGATCTACGTCTTCATGACGATTCTTCTGACGATCCTTCTGATGCTCGGCGGCATGAACTTTTTCGAATCGGTCACGCACAGCTTCGGAACGATGGCCACGGGAGGCGTCTCTCCGTTCAACAAGAGCATCGGACAGTACAACAGCGCCTACTTCGACTGGGTCATCACGATCTTCATGTTCCTCGCGGGAACCAAGTTCACGCTCCACTACCTGTTCCTCAAAGGGAAGTGGAACATCTTCTGGAAGGACGACGAATTCCGTTTCTACTCGGTCGTGACGGCAGCCTCGATCCTCGCCACCTTTTTTCTGCTGCTGTATTCGGGAACATACGAAAGCGTTGCGGACGCGCTGCGCTATGCCGCGTTCCAGGTCGTCAGCATGATCACGACGACGGGATTCGTCACGGCGGACTACGAGAAGTGGCACTTCGGAATACAGGTCATTCTCGTCCTCCTCATGTTCATCGGCGGATGCTCCGGATCGACGGGCGGCGCCATCAAGAGTCTTCGCGTCATGATCGTGATGCGCCATATCAAGGCGGAGCTTCAGCGAATCCTGCACCCCCACGGAATCACGGCCTGCCGCGTCTGCGGCAAGCCGTTGCCCCGCGAAACGGTTTCGTCGGTCACGGCCTTCTTCATCCTTTACATCGTGACGTTCGCCTTGGGCGGCGTCATCATGGCCTGTCTCGGCCTCGACGTGCTGACCGCCTTCACGAGCGTCGCGGCGACTCTCGGGAACGGAGGCCCCGGACTCGGCGCCATCGGTCCGATGGACAATTATTCAGGCATTCCGCATCTCGGGAAGTGGTTCCTGTCCCTCTTCATGCTCCTCGGACGACTTGAACTCTACACCGTCATCATGCTCGTGTTCCCCGAGACCTGGCGGCGATAAGAAACGCGACGAAGCGGCCTCTTTTCTCGAGGCCGCTTTTCTTCTTGACATATTCAAGAATTGTGGTACCTTTATTCTTGAAAACGGAGGTGGCGTTCTATGGCGGGGTTGTTCCGGATATCCGAGGCGGTTTCGATCGCCTTTCACGGCATGGGGCTCTTCGCGGTCCGGGGCGCTCGAATGAGCGGGCATGAGATCGCGAACACCATCGGCGTCTCGGAGGCGCATCTTCTGAAGGTCTTCCAGCGCCTTGCCCGCGCGGGGCTCGTTCATTCCACGCGGGGACCGGGAGGCGGATTCGAGCTTGCCGAAGATCCGCGCGCCGTCACGCTCTTCCGCGTGTACGAGGCGATCGAGGGAACGGCCGAATGCTGCGCGTGCCTTCTCGGGGCGACAACGTGCCCCTTCGGGCGCTGCATCTTCGGCGGAGAGACGGAACGTATGGAACGGGAATTTCTGGACTATCTTCACAGGGTCACCCTCGCGGATCTTTCCGCGAAGGACGAGGGAGGCGCGAACGCATGAGCGGCATAACAACGAGAAAGATCATCCGAATCGACGAGGACAAATGCGACGGGTGCGGCCAGTGCGCGGAAGCGTGTCACGAGGG
>CAZVUT010000100.1:0-1785 GCA_964630155.1 uncultured Synergistaceae bacterium | reverse complement strand
TCAGTCTTCTGATACACTACAGAATAGACCGCCGGAACCGGCGGAATCGCGTTTGTCGAACTGGCCCGTGCAGTTGCGGCTCGTTCCCGAAAACGCACCCTGGCTCAAGGGCGCAGATCTTCTGATCGCCGCCGACTGCACCGCCTTCGCACACCCCGATTTCCACCGGACGTTCCTGTCCGGACCGAACACCGTCTGCCTCGTCGGGTGCCCCAAGCTCGACGACGCGCAGCAATACGTCGACAAGATCGCGCGGATTATCGAACGGAACGAACCGGCGTCGCTCACGCTCGTGCGAATGGAAGTTCCCTGCTGCGGCGGCATGACGCGCATCCTGGAGGAAGCGATCCGCCGCGTGGGGCGAGACGCATCCCTTCGGATCGTCACGGTCGGCGTGCGGGGCGACATTCTCGACAGAGAAACGAAGACCTGGGTTTTCGGAACGAACGCATAGAGACGGCTCCACAAAACAGACACGGAGGAGATGACGCGAATGTATTGTTACCAGTGCGAACAGACGGCCAAGGGAACGGGGTGCACCGCGTTCGGCGTGTGCGGCAAGAGTCCGGAGGTTGCGGATCTTCAGGATCTTCTGCTCTACGTCACGCAGGGGGTGTCGCAATACGCGCACAGGGCCCGCGCGCTCGGAGCCATCGACAAGGACGTCGATGTCTTCGTGACGGAGGCGCTCTTCACGACGATCACGAACGTGAACTTCGACGAGGAACGCATTGAGGCGCTCATCCGCAAGGCCGGACAGATGCGCGACCGGGCGAAGAAGCTGTATGAGGACGCGTGCCGCAAGGCCGGAAAAACTCCCGAGACGCTCGGCGGCCCCGCGACGGTCGCGATCCCGGCGACGCGAGACGCGATGATGACCGAAGCCGCGAAATACGGCGTCGCGGCCGGAGAGGAAAAGTGGGGTGAAGTCGTCCAGGGACTGCGGTATCTCATCCTTCTCGGCCTCAAGGGCAGCGCCGCGTACATCGACCACGCGCACGTCCTCGGATTCGACGACGACGCGATCTACGGGTTCTTCCACGACTTCCTCGACTATCTGACATCGGAGTCCTACACCGTCGACGGACTCGTCGGTAGGGCGATGGACGCCGGGAAGTGGAACGTCGCGGTCATGGAGCTTCTCGACCGCGCGAACACCACGTCCTACGGGCACCCGGAACCCACGAAAGTCCGCGTCACTCCGATCAGGGGCAAGGCGATCCTCGTCTCGGGGCACGACCTCAAGGACCTCGACAAACTGCTCCAGCAGACCGCCGGCAAAGGCATCAACGTCTACACGCACGGCGAAATGCTTCCGTGCCTCGCCTATCCGGGCCTCAAGAAGTATCCGCACCTCAAGGGGAACTACGGCAGCGCGTGGCAGAACCAGCGCGAGGAATTCGACGCCTTCCCCGGTGCGGTCCTCATGACGACCAACTGCATCCAGAAGCCCAAGGACTCCTACAAGGGCCGGATCTTCACGACCGGACTGGTCGCCTGGCCGGGCGTCACGCACATCGGACCGGACAAGGACTTCACGCCCGTCATCGAGGCGGCGCTCGCGGCCCCGGGCTTCACGGCCGACGAACCCGCACACGAGATCATGATCGGCTTCGCGCGCAACGCGGTCATGAACGCGGCCGGAAAGGTCATCGAACTCGTCAAGGCCGGAAAGATCCGCCACTTCTTCCTGATCGGCGGCTGCGACGGAGCCAAGCCGGGCCGGAGCTACTACACCGACTTCGCGAAGGCCGTGCCCCAGGACTGCGTGATCCTGACGCTCGC
>CAZVUT010000099.1:1501-9879 GCA_964630155.1 uncultured Synergistaceae bacterium | reverse complement strand
AGGCCGGACCGGAAGGGAAAGCCGGGGGACCGGCGCAACCGCAGAAAGCGCCGACCTCTCCCGAAGATGTCATGCGTCTCCTGACGGTGGATCCGATGGAAGCGGAAATCGGGTATGCGATCATCCCGCTTGTGGATCCGGCGCAGGGAGGAGATATGCTTGACCGGATCGGCACGATCCGCAAGCAGATGGCAATGGAACTCGGGCTCCTTGTGCCTCCGATCCGGATCCGGGACAACATCCAGATCAAACCGACCGAGTATGTCATTCGCGTGAAAGGAGCCGAGACCGGGCGAGGGGAGCTTTTGCCCGATCACTACCTTGCGATGGACACCGGCGCCGTTCGGGAGGAGATCGTCGGCGTCCCGACGACGGAACCCGCTTTCGGCTTGCGGGCGGTCTGGATCGCCCCGGAGCTTCGGGACAAGGCCGAAGCTGCGGGGTACACGGTTGTCGACGCTCCTTCCGTTCTGGCCACACACCTTTCGGAGATCATAAAGCGGTATGGCTCCGAACTTCTGACGCGTCAGGAAGTCCAGAAGATTGTCGATATGGTCAAGGAAAGCGCTCCCGCCGTGGTGGAGGAGATGATGTCCTCCCTCTCTCTCGGAGAGATCCAGAAAGTCCTGCAGAACCTTGTCCGGGAGTCCGTCCCTATACGGGATCTGGTGAGCATTTTCGAATCGCTTGCGGACTTCGGGAAGCTGTCCCGCAGCGTCGACTTCCTGACGGAGCGGGTTCGAGAATCTCTTGCGAGGATCATAACTCTGCGGGTTCAGGGAGAAAACGGCGTTGTCACCGTCGGAACGCTCTCTCCGAAATGGGAGGAAATCGTCAAAAAGTCCGTTCAGGGCGACATCATGCAGGGATGGCAGCTCGCCATGGACCCGCGCGAAGTTCAACGTTTCATCGCGAGCGTGTCGAAAGCGGCCGAAGAAATGGCGGTGACGGGATCTTCGCCGGTTCTTCTCGTTCATCCCGACGTTCGCCTGGTGGTCCGTCGCATACTCGAAACCTCGTTGCCCAGCATATTTGTGGTATCTTATAATGAGCTTTCTCAGGGTGTCCAAGTCAAATCCATCGGGATGGTGGAATAAATGCGTGTTCTCCAGCAGATTACTTTCGAAGCCAAAGACGATGCGGAAGCGATGCGTATCGCCGGAGAACGGCTCGGCCGCGACGCCGTCGTTCTGTCCACGCGACCCGTCAAGACGGGGGGCGTCCTCGGCTTTTTCCGGAAGACGGTTCTTCTCGTTTCGGCAGGAGTTCTCGAGGAAGAGAACAAAGAGGGAGAAGACTCGAAGCGGGAACGGATGATGGCCTTTCAGAAGCTCCTCGAGGCGCGGAAAGCCCTTTCCGAAAGCGCCGGGAACCCCGCTTCCGCGCCTGCGGAAGCGCGCGAACCGCTTCCTGTGCTGTATTCTTCCGGTCAGGAGGATTCGCTGCGTCTTTCCCGCGAAGGAATTGCGCTCTCCGGTGCGACCGCACCGCTGAAGGCCTATGAAGCGGCTTCGCAGAACCAGACCGGGTCGAAGCTCGAGCGGGATGTTCTGGAACTCTCAAAACGGTTGTCCGAGGTGATACAGCGCATAGAAGGGGAACTCGTCGTCCCGCCTGCGGCGGGACCGTCGCAGGATTCTCCGCTTGTTTCCCGGCTTGTGAACGCCGAAGTGAGCCGGCAGCGGGCGCAAACGCTCGTTCAGCGCTATACGCAGGAGAATGGCGGCCGCGCGTTCCCGGAATGGCTGGCTGCGCGGGTGAAAGTCGCCGGAACCTCTCCGGCGGAGTCTCTCGGCGGTCGTATGGTTATGTTCGTCGGGCCGACGGGCGTCGGAAAGACGACGACCATCGCGAAACTCGCCGCGATCAGCGCTTTATGGGAACGCCGAAAGGTGCTTCTCCTGACGGCCGATACCTACAGGATAGCGGCCGTCGAGCAGCTTCGGACGTATGCGAAGATTCTCGGCGTTCCGATGGAAGTCATCTTTGAACCGGAAACGATCTCCGAAGCGATCGGGAAACATCCCGAAGCGGATCTCGTGCTTCTCGACACCGCGGGACGGAGCCAGAAGGATACGAAGCGGATCGAGGAACTGGCGTCCCTCTACAGGGTTTTCCGTCCCGATGCGGTGCATTTGCTGATCGCCGCGAATATGAAGTACCGCGACATGCTTGAGGTGGTCCGGAAGATCGGGGTCGTTCCGATTACGAATCTGCTGTTTACGAAAATCGACGAAACGTCGACATACGGCGCGCTTCTCGACGTTGTGGAGGATTTCGAGCGCCCCGTTTCGTTCCTGACGACCGGGCAGAATGTCCCGAACGACATCGAGGTTGCGACTGGAGCGCGACTGATCGACATCCTTCTCGCATCCGGGAACGGCAGCGATGGATAACCGGAACGCATCGGCCGCAGTCGATCAGGCGAACGATCTCCGGAAGCTCATCGAGCTTCAGAGGAAGCCTTCGAGGGGACTTGGAGGACTGCGATCGATCGCGGTTGTCAGCGGCAAGGGAGGGGTCGGGAAGAGCAACATTTCCGTCAATCTGTCTCTTGCGCTCGGCGAATCCGGAATGCGCGTGCTTCTTCTCGACGCGGATCTGGGAATGGCCAATGTGGATCTGATCTGCGGAATCACGCCGCAATACACATTGACGAGCGTTATCTCGGGAAGCAAGTCCGTAGAGGAGATTCTTGTCCGGATCGACAAAAATGTCATGGTTCTGCCGGGAGGTCCCGGGGTCCAGGAGATGGCGGATCTCGACGAGAACGGACAGGCGCTTCTGATCGAGAAAATCGGCAATCTCGAGGGGGTTGCGGATCTCCTTGTCATCGACACCGGGGCCGGGATTCACCGGTCCGTTCTTTCCTTTGCGATGGCTGCCGACACGACGCTTCTGGTGACGACGCCCGAACCTACGTCGGTCCGGGACGCGTACGGCGTTTTGAAGGCGCTGGCGCTCGCCACGAAGAGCCGCATCGACGTCAGTCTCGTCATCAATATGGCGAAAAACGACCGGGAGGCGATGGAAGTCGCAGAACGCATTCAGCTTGCCGCCGATCAGTTTCTCCGTCTGCCGGTCGCGAATGCCGGATATATCCTGCGGGACGATACGGTCCTCGACGCGGTGCGGTTCCGGAAACCGTTCATCATCGGAGCCCCGCAGGGGAATGCGGCGCGTTGCATCAGGAAGATCGCGAAGAAGTTTTCTCCGGACGCTTTCGATGCGGACCCCGTTCCTACGGGTCGAGGCATGAAGTCGTTCTTTTTGCGTCTCGTACGCGGCCTTGGGGCATGAAATCATGGAACCCGAGGAGTTTTTGGCGTTTCTTGAGTCGAGGATCGGTTCCAAAGGAACGCTGATCATCGACACGGGCCTCTATAAGGGAACGTACAGCACCAGAATCGAAGATATCCGGACAGGATTTCTTTGCGTCTCGCATCCTACGTTGCGCGGTGCGCTGCTTCCGGTGATGCGCAATGTGGAGCTGAAAGTCCGGATTGAAGCGGATGGCGGCATGTATCAGGCGCAGGCGGCCGTTATCCGGAACTCGATGTCCGAGAGCGTCCCGCTTTTGTGGCTGGCCCCCGTCGGAGAAGCGGAAAAAATCCAGAGACGTTCGTTTGTCCGGGTGCCGTCAACCTTGCGCGTGTCGCTCTTTCGGTTGTCCGAAGCGCCTGACGGTTTCGGACTTCGCGAATGGGCGCAGGCGACGGTCAGGGATATCAGTCTCGGAGGGATCGGCATGGCCGCCCCGAATGCGGTGGGCGGACGTTTTGACTTGAAGGACCGGGTTTTTCTTCGTTTCGCTCTGTCCGGAGTTCCGTTTCTCCTGGCGGCGGCGCTCGTTCGGAAAAATCAGACCCAGGACAGGTGCGATCTGGGATTCGCGTTTGAACAATTGCCGGTCATGCTGGAGAAAACGCTCGTCACGTTCATTCGCCAGTCCGAGCTGGCCGGAAGATTGCCGGGAAGGGAGGGAGCATGATGCCGGCCTCGAAGATTCGAGTTCTCGTGGTTGACGACTCTGCGTTTATGCGAAAAATTCTCAGCGACATCCTTTCTTCAGATCCCAGGATCGAAATCATCGGAACGGCGCGGGACGGGGAAGACGCGTGCGTCAAAGTCGCGTCGCTCAAGCCTGACGTGGTGACGCTCGATGTCGAAATGCCGAAAAAAGACGGCCTCGCCACTCTCGAATACCTGATGCGTACCACGCCTGTTCCCGTCATCATGGTCAGCAGTCTGACGCAGGAAGGCGCGCAGGTTACGATGAAAGCTCTCTCCGCGGGAGCGGTCGATTTCATTGCAAAGCCGTCAGGGCATATCTCCCTGAACATGAAAGACGTGACCGCCGACCTCGTCGCAAAGGTCATAGCGGCCAGCACCGCCAGGATCGGCCCGATTCGTCATGTCGAAGAGCGTCCCACGGTATTCGTTTCCCCGCCGCGTGAAGCGCCCGTTCGTTCCGCGCTTCAGAAAGGACGGCCCGCCATCGTTGCGATCGCGGCTTCGACCGGAGGTCCGCGAGCGTTGCAGCACGTTCTGTCGTCGCTCCCCGGCACGTTTCCGCTCCCGATCGTCGTCGTTCAGCATATGCCCAAGGATTTTACCGGCTCCTTCGCGAATCGTCTGGACTCAATATCGGCGCTGCACATCATGGAAGGAACCGAATCGCTGGATTTGCAGCCGGGTATGGCAGTAATCGCTCCTGGCGGCTATCATATGCTTGTGCGGCGCAGAACGTCCGGTACGTATTATTGTTCCCTTTCCGACATGCCGCCGCTTCTGTCCGTCAAGCCGTCCGCGAATATCCTCTTTCTGAGCGTCGCGGACGAGGTCGGAGGAAACGTGATCGGCGTGATCCTTACGGGGATGGGACGGGACGGAACGGACGGCGCCATAGCGCTCCACGGAAAGGGAGCGCATATCATCGCCGAATCCCAGGAAACCTGTGTGGTCTACGGCATGCCGAAAGCTGCGGCCGAGGCGGGGATCGTGCACGAACTTCTGCCGTTGCACGAAATCCCCGAAGCTATTATGCGAGCTGTGCGAGGGTGAGATATTACGATGTCTGGGGATGATGAACCATGACGACGGGAATGGATATGAGTCAGTATCTCGGCGCTTTCCTTGACGAAGCCGGGGATAACCTGAAACACCTTGACGACCTGATTCTCCTGGTGGAAAGCGACCCGGCGAATCCCGGCGCTATCAACGAAATCTTCAGGTCGGCCCACACGCTGAAGGGAATGTCCGCGACCATGGGGTTCGAGAGGATGGCCGCGCTCACGCACGCGATAGAAGACATGCTCGACGGCGTACGCAAGGGAGAATACGCGCTGCGTGGGGAGGACATCGATCTCCTGTTCCGTTCCCTGGACACCATGCAGGCGATGGTGGACTCGATTCGCGGCGGCGGGAACGATGCGTCGGTGGAAACGCAGGAACTTGTCGCATCGATCCGCGGAGCGGTGAAAGCGGATCGTTCTCCGGAGCATGTGCGAAAAACAGAGGAAAAGCGGCTCTCCGGACAGGACGAGGAGTGGATACGGGAGGCGCGGGGACTCGGAATGAATGTTTTCGAGATCCGCGTCGTTCTGTCGCCGAGCTGTCTTCTCAAGGCGGCCCGTGCGTACATGGTCGTGAACCGTCTGGAGGAAACCGGAGATCTGATCAAGACGGTCCCTCCCGTCGAGGCGCTGGAGAACGAACAGTTTTCCGATGAATTTTCGGTATATTACAGCACCGGCGGCAACGCCGAACAAGTCCAGGCCGCGCTCTCCCGGATCAGCGAACTCGCGGTCGTCGAAGTTCGGGAGCTGGGGGTCGGGGGAATTTCCCCCGAGAAACAGCAAGAACAGCCCATGAATCGCGTTGCGCAGGACGCCCGGAAACAGGCGGACGCGCAGCGGCAGCCGGAGCCTGAACCGGAGAAGACAACGCAGGAGGACGATGCGGAGCCTGCGGAACTTCCGGTTGCTCCGAAGCAACCGGAGACGCCCGCAAAAACGGACGGCGCGGCTCCGAAGAAAGCGGCCGAATCCGCGAAGAAAGCCTCCCAGACCGTTCGGGTCGATATCGGTCGTCTTGATAAGATGATGAACCTTGTCGGCGAGCTTGTCATCGGCAAGGCCCGAATCGAACGCCTCGCGCAGGAATCGCGCCTCCGGGAGTTCGACGAACCGCTTTCACAGCTCGGTCGGATTTCCAGCGATATCCAGGAGCTTGTGACGAAATTCAGGATGGTGCCGGTGTCGTTCATTTTCGAGCGCTTCCCGAGACTCGTCCGCGATCTCTCGAAGTCGCTCAAAAAGGAAATTGCGCTCGTTCTCGAAGGGCAGGAAACGGAACTGGACCGGACGGTTATCGACGAAATCGGAGAGCCGATGGTGCATCTGATCCGAAACTGCCTCGACCACGGAATCGAGCTTCCCGAAGAACGCGTCAGGGCCGGGAAACCCGAAAAAGGGACGATCACGATCTCCGCATATCAGGAGGGAAGCGGCGTCATCATCCAGGTTTCCGATGACGGGAAAGGAATCGACGTATCCAAGGTCAGGGAGAAGGCGATCCGAAAGGGGATCATCACGGAAGAGCAGGCCGGAACCATGTCGGAAGAAGAGCTGTTGCATCTGATCTTCCTCCCCGGCTTCAGTCTCGCGGAAAAGGTGACGGACCTCTCCGGCCGCGGCGTCGGCATGGATGCGGTGAAGATTAAGGTCGAATCTCTCGGCGGGCAGTTTGAAGTCCATACGAAACTCGGCGAGGGGACGTCCGTTTACGTGCGTCTGCCGCTGACGCTGGCCATCGTCGTCGCGCTGCTCATCAAGGTTGGAGACGAGATTTACGCGATCCCGCTGGAAAGCGTCGAAGAGACGATCCTCGTGAAACGGGAGAACGTGAAAACCGTTCATGGAACGCCCGCCACTCTCTTGCGGGGCGACGTCCTCGCTCTGTCGGATCTTGCGGCGATCTTGGGCACGACGACGCAGGGACGGGACGAGGTGGAATATCCGGTGGTCGTGGTCAAGGCTGGAAAGAACAAAATCGGGTTCATTGTGGACGACCTCATCGGTCAACAGGAAATCGTCATCAAATCGCTGGGAAAGTTCCTTTCGAAGATCAAGGGAATCGCCGGCGCGACAATTCTTGGAGACGGAAACGTGGCGCTCATTCTGGACGTTTCTTCGCTCTACGCGCGGTAGACGGGAAAAGGGAGCGGGCAATCCATGGAACTCAGGGACTTCAGCACTTTTCAGCTCGACGCGATTCGCGAAGTCGGAAACATCGGAACGGGCAATGCCGCCACCGCGCTGTCGAAACTGCTCGACAGAACGGTGGATATGGATGTTCCCAAAGCCGAACTTGTTTCCATCTACGAGCTGGGGGAGCATTACGGATCACCGGAGACCGTCGTTGCCGCCGTTTTTGTCCGCTCCGAAGGAGATTTTCCGTGCAACCTGATCTTCATCCTCCGGGAGGACGAAGCGCGGATGCTCGTCGATCTTCTGCTGTTGCAGCAAATGGGTTCGGTCATGCCGGAGCTTCCCGAAGAGATCCGCGACAGCGCGCTTTCCGAACTCGGAAATATTGTCCTCAGTTCGTTCCTCAACGCGATCAATCTTCTCATGGGGACGACGCATATGATCTCCGTTCCGGGCGTCGCCCACGACATGCTCGGATCGATCCTGGACGTCGTGGTCTCAATATACGGACAGATGGGAGATACGGCGTTAATCGTCAATACATCCCTGATGGTTTCCGGCGCGGATGCGCAACTGTCGGGAAAGGTGATCATGATCCCGGATCCGGGGTCGCTCGAAACGCTTCTGGGAAAGCTCCGGGTGCTTTAGTCGATGGATGCCGCCTATCACGTCGGCATGGCCGACATCATCGTGATAACGGCCCCGGCGACACTGGTGACTCTGGGTCTCGGGTCCTGCATCGGACTTGTCCTGTTCGATACTATAGGCAAGGTCGCCGGGATGGCGCACATCATGCTTCCGGAAAGCCATAGCGTCGCCGGCGCTCCGGTCGAAAAACCCGGAAAATTCGCGGATACCGCCGTTCCGGCGTTGATCAACGAAGTGTGCAAACAGGGAGCGCTCCGCTCGCGACTCAAGGCGAAGATGGCGGGAGGCGCGCAGATGTTCGCGCTCGCGGGAACGCAGTCCGAATTCCTTGCTGTCGGCGCCCGCAATATCAAGGAAACGACGGAGATGCTCCGAAAACACTCCATCAGTCTCGTGGCGAGCGACACCGGCGGAAACAGGGGACGAAGCGTCGAGTTTTCCACGCTGACATGGATGCTCGCGGTCAAGACTCTTGGGAAGGGAAAGGTCGATATCTGAGAAACGGGAAAGGAATTGAAT
>CAZVUT010000099.1:0-1401 GCA_964630155.1 uncultured Synergistaceae bacterium | reverse complement strand
AACGAATTCGCGGGGGCGCTGTGCATCGTCGGAAAGGGAATGTCCGGCGAGGTGATCGACGAAGCGATCTGGGTGGGAAGCGCAGGGCTTCCGCGCACGTTCACGGTCGCCGCGAGCTGGGAATCCGTCCGGAACACCATTCAGGAGCTGAGTTCCGCCCTCGAGCGGGTTTCGTACAAGAGAATCCGCGAACCCATAAGCAAGGTCTTTTCCGCTACGGCGATCAACAGCCTCTTTACATCCGACGAGAACATCGCCGAAGTCACCTCCCAGTTTTCGTCCGCACTGACGACGCTGTTCCATTACGACCTCGTTGTTGAAATTCAAGTGGAGCGATTCAACAAAGCCCGCCTCGACAGCGGCGGGCTCGGCGAACCGGATGCGAAACCCGCCCCGCAGGAATCCGGCGTTACGGAAGATGTCACGCTGCCCGTCGGCGATATCCGCATCGCCTGCGTTCCCGCTTTGGATCCGGTCAGAGGCCGTGCGGTGGTCGACCTCCGGCCGAACGACATCGTGGTTGTCGAGCTCCAGGGCGGCGGTCTTGCAAGCATCCTGCGGCGAACGATGACGCGAAACGGAGAGCTGAGCGCCTTTCCCGTCCTGACGCTCGAAAAGCTCCCGAGCGGCCAAATGGCCGTAACGGTTGCGATTTCCGACGGGATCAGGGGCGTGTTCAAGACGTCGCCGGACCTTCGCGTGAAACTGGCGCCCAAGATGAACCCCTTTTCGAACCAAGACGGAAAGTCGCCTCTCCTGGTCAAGATGCTTGCTGCGACAGCCATAGCCGGGATTCTCTTTCTTTTCGCCTACATTCTCTTTTTGCGCTAGGAGGGTGCCGTGTGGTCCTGAAAGAAGCCGATGCCAGGCTGTGGGACGCTTATCAGACGAATGCGACGGAGGAAAGCCGGGACCGGATCATTACCCGGTACCTGCCTCTTGTCAAGTATGTTTGCGCCCGGATGGCCGTTACGCCTCCCGCCGGTCTGGATTACGAAGATCTGCTCAGCTTCGGCGTCTTTGGTCTTCTGGACGCCATTGACCGTTTTGACGTGTCCAAAGGGTTTTCCTTCCAGACATTCGCCGTGCCGCGCATCCGGGGAGCGATTCTCGATGAACTCAGAAAGTACGACTGGATATCCCGAACCGGTCGCGAGAAGCTCCAGCGGCTCGGAAAGGCGATGGATCAGGTTCTCCAGGACAAGGGCGGACTGGCGGACCGTGACCTTATGGCCGTTCTCGAGATGGATGAGAAGGAATACAGGGAAACCCTCGAACTGGCGAGCCGGAGCTATATCGTCTCTCTCGACGAGGTTATCGCGCTCGAGGATGGCGAGGTGACGCGAGACGGCGTCATCGCCGACGAAGACGCCGAAGAAGCTTCGGAACGCATCGAAGACG
>CAZVUT010000098.1:8812-10056 GCA_964630155.1 uncultured Synergistaceae bacterium | reverse complement strand
CGCCGAATACTCACCACCCGACACTTCGACATCCTCTACTTCGGACGCCCACTTCTGTGCAAGATCACGCGCCGTTTCGGACGCCCCCTGCGCCGTCTCCGCTCCCGTTCGGGCGGTCTGCGCACCGCCCTGCGCCGCCTCCGCCCCTGTCTTTGCCGTCTGCGCCTGCTCCATATACGTTCCGGCGTCCGAAGCGGCCCCGACGGCCGTCTCCGCCGCCGCCGACGCCGTCTCGTACCCCACTGCCAGCTCCTTGAGCGCCGCTTCGAGATTCGTACTCACCATATCGGTTCCGGCGGGATCGAATCCTACCGCCGTTCCGGGGAGACTGACCCACGCGGAGCCGTTCCAATACCCCATCGTCCTGGCCGTCAAATTGACATGAAACGCCCCCGCTTCCGGGTTCGTCGGAATCTCGTCGCCAAGGAAAATTCCCGTCCACCGCCAGACCGTCCCGTCGAACCGCCGAAGGAGCGCCGGCGTCGTCGCCGTATCGAGCCACGTCTGATTCACCTGCGGATCCACCGGCGACGTCGCCGATGCGTAAAACTTCAAAACCTGGTTCAAAACCGTGTAGATGTTGTCGATCTCCTGGTTGTATTTCGTGCTGTCGATCGGGGTTTCTCCCTCCGACACGGTGTTCTTCCGTGCTGCGATCGGCATGCCTCCACCTCCCCATAAAAAAGGAGGACCGCCCTTGAGCGGTCCCCCTTCTGGATTCAAAGCATCAGTCGTTCCGCCGTTCCATGATCCTGTCGTATCCGGACATCGCCCTTCGTGCGAACTCGACCGCCCGGAGCGTCAGCGCATCCATCTTGTCCCTCTTTTCAACCGGCGGCAAATCCGAAGCTCGGATGTTCTCCATATCCTTCCAGAGCGTCGAAAGCATCCGTCTCGCTTTGGCGAACTCCATCGCGATATCGGCGTCCCTGTACGGCTTGTTCTCCGCTTTCGCGCCCGCCAGTTTTTTCGCCATTTCTTCCGAGACATCGTAGAAACGCGACAGCGATTCGCTCCCCTTGTACGGAATCGCAGTGAACGCATTGATGAACGGAGCCTCCGCCCATCGCCGCGCCTCTCGTTTCGACTCCGGCAGCGCGCCTACGGATCTGGCCACGGCCTCGACCGCGGACAGGGCATTCGCTCCGACCGTTCCGGTATAGCCTCTCCAGATGTGGTCCACCTTCATCGGAGATATCTTGAACAGTCGCCCCACGAGCTTCGCCGTTTCCGTCGTCGTGGCG
>CAZVUT010000098.1:0-8712 GCA_964630155.1 uncultured Synergistaceae bacterium | reverse complement strand
CCCTTGCCGGTCGGAATCAGCCAGTACGCATCGCGGAGCCGCGCCGGAAACTCTCCATACTCCTTCTCGCGATCGTCGTCCGACAGGATCCAGAGCCGCAACAGCAGCGACGGGAGCGAGAGATACAGCAGGCATTTCAAAAGCGTCGCCTTCGGGTTCTCCCGGAACGTCCGCGCCGCCTTGTCCAGCCCCTGCATCGAGGGGTTGAAAAACGGCACGTACCGGTTGATGACCCGTCCCCAACTCCCCGCACGCGCAAAATCGGTGTTGACCTCCCGCGCGCGCATGGCTGCCTCTTTTTTCGCCATTCCCTTGCCGCGCAACCGCCGGTATTCGTCGACCTTCGGTCCGATCTCGACGTTTTCGTTTCCTCTGCCGACACTGTTCCAAACGGACAGAAGCGCATTGGCGACGGCTCCCGCCGACCCGGTTCGGATCGCCCGGTGAATCTCCTGCGCAATCGACTTCATGTCGGACCCGCGGGGAAGACTCGTCAATGCCGAATAGAACACGCCTTCCTCGATCGCTTCGGCCAAGATCGGATCGTTTTTGATGATCATCGCCAGTCCGCGGACCGTATGGGAGAACGGCAGCGCAAACGCTTTCGACTGCACCGAAACGGTAAACGCATCCCGCGCGAAATTGACGAACGGGAACGCCGGGTTCCACCGGGTCGTCCCCAACTTGAACACTGTTGCAAACCCCTCGACGAACCGGGCGATCGCATTGTTCACGAACGCGTTTCCCTGCGACGTCAAGGCCGTGACGACGGCATAGATATCCGGATCGGTCGCGTAGTATTTCTTCACGCCATCATTCCAGACCCAGAACGCGGCGTCCCGCTTGTTCGCTCCGGCGTCGTCGAGTTCTTCGGCCAGCCATCCCATCCCGTCGATCGTTCTGGCGGCATGGACCATCATCTGGCCGACGTCGTTCCGCGCCGCGAGCCCGTGAAACACCACGGCGTTGTGAACCATGACCTCGACGGGGTCTTCGATCCGCGTCCGTTCGTTCTCGTCGGCGAGCCCCTTCGCCCGCTTGATCGGCGACGCGATGTTCGCGATCTTCTTCCCGCGCCCCCTGCCTCCCGTATCGCCCGAAACGAGGGCGTCGATCGCCCCCTCGTCGCCCATATCCCGGACGAACGGCACGTAGTGGGGCCACTTCCGTCGCATCGCGTCGAGCTGATCCTGATTCACGATTCCGGACGACAGGAGCGTCCGATCGACCATCCGGTTGTACGCGTCCCGGATCTCGTCGGCGATCGCCGCGACCGATGGCGGCGTTTCATTGACGACGCGCCGCGACTCCGCCTCCGAAAGCGTCCCGGGGATCATCTTGTTGTCGAAGTAATCGAGGGACCGCTGTGCGATCAGATAGCGGGTCAGCGCCTTGTAATCGTCGTTCCCCATCCCGCGGATCGCCTCGAGCATCGCGTCGACGTCCTGATCCGCCCGCTTCATATATCCCGAGAGCGTCCGGAACTGCGCGTACAGGTTCAGCTCGTCCGGCAGCGGGCCGCCGTACGTTTCCCGGATCTGGTCCGTAACCAGCCGCACCGGCAGGAGGTCGTCGAAGAACTTCTCGTATCCGTAATAAAGCGCCGTCTTGAGCGCCGCCTTGACGCGACGACGGATGCCCTCTCCGCGCGGATCTCGATCGCGGGCCGAGAAAACGGCCGCATCGAGACGCTTCTGCGGCGTCGCCGCAAAGTAATCCCGGATCGCGTTGAAAATTTCCTCCATCAGCTCCGAGAGTTCCGGAACCGCGCTCCGCCGCTTCTCGAAAATCTGGAAAAACGCCGGAGCCTGCACCTTCGCGTTCGCGTCGTCGAGCGCATACGCCTGGACGAACTGCGCGATTCCCTCGTTGATTCTGTAGGACTTGCCCACACCGGCCGGAGACGTCGCCGCCCCCATCGTTTCGAGTTCGTTCATGGCGGCCTTGTTCAGATTCTTGTGGAGCCCCATTTTCCGGGCGAGATTGTGCCCCAGTTCGTGGAGCGCGATCTGGAAGTCGTACTGCCCTTTCGTCCGGATGACCTGATCCCGTGGCTTGTGGACGCCGAGCGCCCCCCGTTCCGAGATCCGCCCGAACCTCCACCTCGCGAGCCGCCCCACGAGCGCGCGGATCCGCTCCAGCTTCATTGGCTCCGCATCGGCCCGCTCCTTCGGCAGAGGCATTCTGCCGCCGCCGTGGGCGTATTCATTCTCCTCGCCTGGGACGTCGATTCCGTCGTCCCGGCTCCGCAGCGATTCCGGCTGTTCCAGAACTTCGTAAACCGCCGGTTTGTCCGGATTATGATCCGCCTCCACGAGAACGACCGAAGCTCCGTCGCTCTCGCGGACGGCCTGATGGTATGTCCGGCTGCCCTTGCTTGTTTGAATCCCGGTCGCACTGTATCGTTCGCCGTCGATCGTCGCATCGAATGGGTGAAGCTCGATCTTCGCGCTCTGGGAAACCTTCCTTCTGTGGTCCCCGGCGATGAATCGGTTAAACTTCCCGCCGCGTCTGACGTCGGCTTCCCTCTCGGCCAACGACACGAGAATCGAATACCAGTCGACGACGCGCTTGGCCTCGTCCCGCTGCTCGACGGACGCGGAGAGTTTTGTGACTTCGTCGCTCCGTTCCTTGATCTCCTTGAGCCGACCGAGCTGATACCGAGCCCGGCTCGATTCGTCCTTCAAAGCGTGCCGCATGGAATCAGGCAAAAGCGCATTCATCATCGACGTCGATCTGTCGAAATTGATGCCCTCCGTGCTGTACAGGACCCTCCCGACATCTCTCGCTGCGTCGCCCGTCTTGTACAACACGGCTTCCAGATCGTAGGTTCCGTTTGAACGGGCTGCGCCCTTTTTGAGTACCAGCGTCGTCAATTCGCCGAGAGGGATCTGTTCTTCGCTCTTCGCCGACGCCGTCCCGAGCGCCTCGATCGCATCCTTCACCTTCGCCGCATACGTCGATTTCGCCTGTACGGCCGGGTGCAGCAGGCCGGGACGCCGAGGAGACGACGGCATCGAGGGTTTGTCGCCCCTGGATTCCTCCGGCGATCGCTCCCATTGTTTGAGAGCCACTTCCGCCTGTTCTTTCTTCGCGACATATTGATCGTACTCTTTTTCATACGTCGCTTCGGCCTTGTCGATGACCGCGTTGAACTCCTTCATCTCCGCAAGGTCGTCGAGCTCGGCCGCCGCCGCCTTGCCCCATTCCTTCCGGGCTTCGGCGTTTGCCTTCCGAGTCTCGTATGTCTGAAGGAACGACTGTGCGTTTTGTTTCGCGAGCAACACGCCGCTGATCTCCGCTTCCAGTTCCCGCCACCGCTTTTCGGCCTGGAGTTTGAGCCGGAACACCGGATTGCCGGTCGACGCCGCCATGAAATCCGCATACTGATCGGCGTCGGAGCCCTCTTCCGTAACGCTGTCGATATTGTCGCCGCCGCGGAACTGTTCGATCGCGGCCGCCTTTCGTTCAAGAATCTGCCACTGCACCGTGTCGCTCGTCTCTTCGGTCCCGTACGAGTAGATCCGAATCCGGAACCCGTCCGGGTCTTCCCAATACAGGGTATTCCCCTGCCGGATGATCCGTCCTTCGCGCTGCCACATATCGGACGGCCGCCACGGCGCATCGAGGTGATGCAGGGCGACGAGCCGCGTCTGGACGTTCATCCCCGCGCCCATCTTCGCCGACGACCCGATCAAGACGCGGACATATCCCGACTTCACCCGGTCGAAAAGCGCCTGCTTCGCGTCGGAGGACTCGTAATCATGGATGAACTGCACTTCCGTTTCCGGAATCCCCATATCGGACAACACCTGTTTGAGATCGTCGTAGACTGAGAATCCGGTGTCCGCCACAAGAATCACGGAATCGACGTCGTCCTCCTCGAATGCGGCGAATGCTTCCTCGATCGCGTCCCGACGGGCGTCGCTCGTTTCGTCGGATTCGAGGAGTTCGTCTTTGCATTCCAGAATGGCGTCCCATTGTTCCCGGAAAGACAGCCTCTCCGCGTTACCCTTGAGATGCTGTGTCTTTCCCGGATTGTCGTTCCCAAGAGCTTCGATTGCCTTCTTGATGATGGCCTTCGCCTTTTTCAGTCCCGACTTCGACGGAACGGACAGGTCGCAGAACACGAGCTGCGCACCGCGTTTATGACTCCACTCGTCATAAATCGCCTTGATGTTTCTCGCCGCCCGCATGACCTTCCCGTTCTCGTCCCTCGGCAGCCTCGGGTCGATTATCCGCGGGTCCAGAGATGCCTTCTTGGCGTCGGTCATGATGACGAGCGGGTTGTCGATCTTCCGGTATTCCTTGTCTCTCCCGGCCTTCTTGACGGCTTCATATCGGGCGATGAGATAGTCGGTATATTCCTTCTGGAGCGCCGTCGCCGCTCCGGTGTCGAGTCGCCGCCCGCCTCCCTCGATTTGCGGAACCGGGTAATCGGTCCGTTCGTTCGCGCCGTTCCGGCGATTCGATTCTTCCTTTTCCTCCCTGTATGTCCGCTTCAGATCGGACATCAGCACCGTATCCGCGAATCCCTTGTAGATCTGGGACAGGGCCGACAGGTTGTTGAGTCCGGCCAGGACGCGCTTGAATGCGAGCTTCTGCGTCGAGTTGTACTCCAGTCGGGAAACGGTCTTCGCATACGCTCCGGCCCATGCGTCGTAAAACAACTGGTTTCGGTCGACGAGATCGTCGTGCGCCAGATACTTCATGATCGTGTAGATCTCGACGATGCTGTTCGATATCGGCGTTCCGGTCGCGAACACGATGCCGCCCCCGCGACGCTGCAACCCCCGGACCTTTATGTACAGGTCGAACGCTTTTTGCGACCCATGGGGATCGTTCATTCCGGAGACCCTGTCCGCAGACGTCATGTACTCCAGGTTCTTGAACTCATGCGCCTCGTCCACCGCCAGATAGTCGATGCCGAGCGCCTTGAAATCCAGCCCCATCGCGTCCTTGTTCGCATTCGTCTGTTCGGTGAGCGTCTCCAGTTTTTGCTTATACTTCTTCAAACGCTCCTGTATCTGCGCCACGGTGCGCTTGCTTTCCTTGTTCTCCCGCGCCGCTTCGAGCGCCTCTTCCAGGAGGCGTATCTGTTCCTGTATCGTGTCCCGGATATCTTCCACCGGAGATTCGATGAACTTCATGCTGCTGTGACCGATAACGATGGCGTCGAAATCCCCCGTCGCAATACGGGCGAACAGCCGACGTCTGTTTTTCTTGGTGAAATCGGCCTGCGACGCCGCGAGGATCTTCGCCGATGGGTACAGTTTGTAGAAGTCCTGCGCCCACTGCGTCACCAGGTGATTCGGAACGACGACCAGCGGCTTCTTGGACAGCCCCAGACGCCTGCGCTCCATCACGCCGGTGATGATGGTGAACGTCTTCCCCGCGCCGACGACGTGGTCCAGAAGCACGTTGAGCGATTGGATCATCCGCCATGCGGCGTTGATCTGCGTACTGCGGAGCTTGATCGACGGACTCGCTCCGACGGGCTTCAGATAGCTGACCCCGTCGTATTTTCGGTCGACGTGCGTGTTCATCTTCCCGTTGAATGCGTCGACGATCTGCTCGGCTCGCATGTCATCCGAATAGGCCCAGTCCTCGAACACTTCGGACATCCGCGTCAGAATCGCATTGACGCGCGCCGTTTCGTCTTCGAGTACGATGGTCTTCCCGTCGGGGTCTTTCCGTGTGATGGTAATCGTCTTCCCGGCCGCGGCGGCATTGAAAATCCGCACGACTCCGGCATTCTTGTCGTTGAACTGCATCCCGAAATCGGTAAGCGAATCGTCGTCCCCATCCGCGATAATCCGACCGATCCCTTCGAGAACCTGCACCCCCAGGTTCTTCACGCCGAGAGCTTCGAGGAACCCCTTGAAAATCTCCGCAGGCATCCATGAACCCGTGATATTCGGCCGTATCTGTTGCTTTGTCTTCGGAGCCGGTTGCACCGCTTCGAGCGCCTTCACGTTCCGTTCGAGTCCCGCCTGTTGCGCTTCGTGCAGCTTCTTCTTCACGTTGCCCGACAGGTACTCGTCCGCGTGTTCGTGTTCATTCGTCACCGGATTCAGATACAGTTGCGGTTTCTCCCCACCGGTCAGCTTCGCGATGATCTCGCTCGGCGTCGACGATGTGAGTTTCGCCATGAACGCGATATCCGGCTTGCCGCGTTCGGACAGGGATATCTTGAGCGCGTCCTCGGCGGAATCCGCATGGTCGATGACCTTCTCGGGCCAGGATATGCGCTGTTTGAGAATGTCCGCCTTCTTCGCGGAAGGACTCCGTACCGGGACTCCCGTCTTCTGCGACTGTGCTTCCGTCACGGCCCGCTCGTAATCCATTTCGAGCCCGCTCTCCGCCCCGATGTCGCCGCCCAGAAGCGCGAAATTCCGCGGATCGTTGATAAATCCGTTTTTCTTCACGAACGCATCGTATGCGGCATTCAGTTCGCTGCGGAGCCGTTCGATGTTGTGCGCCCCTGTTCGTTCCGCGAGATTCAGCGCGAGGACGCGGTTCCTGAGATCGAGCATCCCCTTGAGACGGGCATATCCGTCCTGCCCGAGCTGCTTTCGCCGATACGCCTGCTCTATCGCCTGCATCTCGGCGTCGAACGTCCATTGAAACGCGTCCCCCTGCTGTTCCAGCGCATCGAGGATCGTGTAGACGGCCGCTTCCGCCCGAGTCGGACGGGGCAACTTTTCGCCATCGGCCTTGTACGCGACGGACGAAACCGACTTGAGGAGATCGAGCGCTTCGTTGAATCCCTTTCCTTTCGACGACGCCTTCTTCACATCGGCGAGGACTTCGAGGACAGCCTCCCATTCGGCCGCCTGATCCTTCCAGAGCGAATCGGGGGTGACCTCCTCGACCACGGCGTTTCCCGCCGCGTCGTTCATGTCCCGCCGCATGATCTTCCCCTTGTCGTCGAGCAACATCCCGCCGATGGGGATATCGCTCGTCGAAAGCATCGCGGCGGCCAGATTCCTGTCGGCGTTCGTCGGTTCCAGAATCCCGGCGAGGTCCGCGAAATCTCCGGCGATCAGATCGTCGATCGCCTTTCCGAGATCCCGGCCGTCGCTCTCGACGGTATATTCCCCTTCTTCGTCGCGGCGTGCGTTCATTTTGCCGCCCATCGTCGAATCGCCGAGGATGTGCGTCGGATGCTCCTGATAGTACCGGTTGACGCGGATGCCGTTTTCCAGCTTCCCGTCGACATCCAGCCACGACGCCGCCTTGTCGGCCCTTTCGCCGGGGCGCAGCTTCTGAAAAAACACCACGTCCGTGACGACGCTCGTCCCCGCGTTCGCCTTGAATGCGTCGTTCGGCAACCGGAACGCTCCGAGGAACCGGAAGCTCTTCGAGAGAAACTCCCGCGCTTCCGGGTTCGCCGTATCGAGGAACCTATGCGTCACGACCATCGCCATCACGCCGCCCGGGCGGAGGTGCGTCCCAGTCTTCGCGATGATGTAGTTGTGGATCTTCATTCCGTTCAGATGTTTCAACCGGGGATTGTTCCCGATGAGCGTCATGCGTCCGAACGGAGGGTTTCCTATCGCCAGGTCGAACGCGCCCTCCGCGAAATTCGCATGCTCGAATCCCGTCGAAGTCAGGACGTTCGCCGAGGGATAGAGCGCCGCAGCGAGCTGGCTCGTGATCGTATCGATCTCCGACGCGTGCCATTCCGTCGCCGCAGCGAGATCCGCCGGTTCGAGCCCTATGAAATTCCCGGTCCCGACGGTAGGTTCGAGCACCCGGCCGCCGCTGAATCCCATGTGCCGGACGACGCGCCACATTGCATCGACGATGCCCTTTGCCGTATAGTGCGCATCCGTCACGGTCTTGGCCGCGGCGTCGTATTCCTCTTTCGAGAGGATCTTGCGCAGCTCCGTCTGCGCCCGACCGTACATGTCCGTCGCGCCCTTCTTCTTGATGTCGAACACGGGCTTGAGCCCGCCCCATCCGACATACCGCGCCATGACGGCCTGTTCCTCGCGCGTCGGGTAACGGTTTTCCTTCTGCAATGTCCGGAGGGTCCGTATCGCCGCCAGGTTGCGGGATATCTTCTCGCCGTCCGTTCCCTCGCCGAGTCCGAGGGATTCCGTGATAACAAAATTGCCGGGGTTCTCCCCGGCAATCTCTGAGGGCTTCCCCCCCTCGCGTATGTCGTTCGGCTTCTGATCGGCTACCGGCTGTTCGACGGAAGGCTCTACAGTTCGATCTCGTCCGTTCCCTCTCCCGCTTCCCTCTTCTTTCCTCCTATCGACATCATTTTCTTCAACCGCTCCACCTCTTCCCGGATTCTTTCCAGTTCCTCCGGCGTCCTCATCCCCGACCCCGGACACGGCCTTTTTCTTGCCGGGTATTTCTCGTCCTCCGGAAGAGCCTCCCACTCCGCCCAGAATTCCTTGAACTCCGGCGTTTCCTCTTCCGGGACGTACGGCTTCTTGAGGCAGAACAGACACCTCGCCTCCGTCCACGCCTCCCTGTCCGACATCCCTGGGTTGACCTGCTTCAGCGCGTCCATCTCCCACCGCGTCATCTTCACGTCGGCCGTCGCTTCCGTCAGGGCGTTCTTCCCGAGCGCCTTGAATTCCTTCGGGTAGTTCATCTTCCAGTGGTTCAGCGTTATTTGTATCATCTCGGCGTCTGTCATCGGGTATCGCCTCCGGCTGTGGGGCAGATTCGATTTGACTTGATTGTACCACT
>CAZVUT010000097.1:0-10177 GCA_964630155.1 uncultured Synergistaceae bacterium | reverse complement strand
CAATTTTCGGCTATCGTTCGCCTCGAAAGTGGTCAGTTTTAGAGTACCAAAACCAGCCAGGCGTTTCCCGCAGAAATCCGTCCCGCCATATACGGTGAAAGAGCGTTATCGTACACCTGGGACCAGGTCGGCGCCATCGTATAGAAGGTCAGAAAAAGCGCAAGCGTGACGACCACCTGGTTGGGGGGTTCCTGTTGCAAACCGATGGCCTTTCGCACGAACCCAAGGACGACCAGAATCCTCGTAAAGCTCGTCATCATCAGGAATATAGCCGGAGCAAGGCTGAGGACCGTGAGGAGGGCGAGAATCTGAAGGGAGATCGCGACATCCTGGGGAGAACCGGCGGCGCCGAATCCTATCTGAAAGGACGGAATCGGTATTGAGGGCGTCGGAACATCCGCCGCAAAGGCGCGCGACTGCAACAGCAATACGCCGAAAAAGACGATCAGGAGAATATTATTCCGTCGCTTCATGGATTCCTTCCCCATTCCATCGTTCTTCGGGCCACCTCCCCAAAAGGCGGGCGCCTCCTGCACCGGAGACGAAAACCACGATATCCGGACCGCAACGGACCGCATAGACCGTTTCCCGCCCGAGAGGAAGCCTCTCGACAAGCACAAGCTGCTTTCCCGGAAGCGCCCGCCCGTTTCGTCCCGAAAATCGCACGATGAGATACGCGACGAATATGAAGACGACAAGAGCGACGCCGACACGAAGCATATACTCTCCCAATGAGGGATCAACGCGTTCCCCTGCGTCGGCGAACGCGGAACCACAAAGCAAAAACAGGCATGTCATAATCGCAGACAAGCCTGTTCCGTACAGAAATCCGAGCTTCCGAACCGATGGGAGAGAGGCTACGGCACTCAGCTCAGGGCCTTGTTCAACGCTTCGACAACCCGTTCGGGCTGGAAGGGTTTGACGATGAAATCGCTGGCGCCCGCCTGTATCGCTTCGATGACCATTGGTTGCTGCCCCATGGCGCTCACCATGACGATCCTCGACGCGGGATCCACGGACTTGATCGCCTTGACGGCCTCGATGCCGTTCATTTCAGGCATCGTTATGTCCATCGTCACAATATCCGGCTTGAACTTCTGATATGCCGCGAGAGCGACCTTCCCGTTCTCTGCTTCGGCCACTACTTCAAAACTATTCTTTTGAAGGATGTCCTTGAGCATCATCCGCATAAAGGCCGCGTCGTCAACGATCAGCACTTTTCTCCCCATTCGCGCATCCCTCTCTCACTATGAGTTTCCTCCGTGTCATCCCTCTTTAGGAATTACAGAGAGCGCACTTTTCCGGAAGAACTGACAATCTCGGTAATCCGAACCCCGAAGTTCTCGTCGATCACAACAACCTCACCCTTTGCGATGAGCTTGCTATTGACGAGGACATCCACGGGTTCTCCCGCCATCTTGTCTAATTCTATCACGGAACCCGGAGTCATGTTCAAGATGTCGGAGATGTTCTTCCTTGTTCGTCCGAGTTCCACTGTCACCCGGACGGGGATGTCGGCAATGAGGTCTATTCGGGACGCGGGGCCGGATGCCGCCTTTTGCGTCAGCGGAATGAACTCCGCCGGACGAACGTCAACGGAACTCTGATCCACAATATTTCCGTACGTAGGCGGTTCGTATGCGGCGGCGGCCATCGAAGGCGTCGAGGACTGGACGTTTTGCGTTCTGGGCGCGGCGGAAGTATGCTGTTGTCCCGATGCGGGCTTCGGGGCTTCCTTGGGCGACATGGCCGCTTCGATCTCATCGGCGATCTTCGTTGCGACCGGCATCGGAAGAAGCAGCCACAGGGGAAATGCATTGAGCCCTTCGATACTGACGGATATGGAAACGACCCATGACGGGTCATCGGGCGTCCCACCGGCGAAGGGAAGCCATTCTTCCGTTTCCAGGGCCGAACTGACATTCTCGGGCAGCAGCCTCCTGCCTCCGAGCAAACCGCTCATACTCGTGAATGCGGCCCCGACGACCTGACTCAATCCCTCCTGCGCGGCATTCAGAAAAAGCTCGCTTGCCTCGGAGGGAAGATCCTTGCCTTCGCCGCCCATCATAAGGTCCGCCAGCGTCAGAGCGCCCGTTCGCGTCATCACCAGAACGGTCGGCGCGTCATCCAGCCCTGAAGCGGAAACCCTGAAACAGAAGGCCGCGTCTCCCGGTCTCGAAACGAATTCCTTCTGCGGAATCGTCTCCTTCGAAGTGACGGTCGCGTGGACATCCTTTCCGGCCAGCATGCCGAACACGCTCCCCGTGGACGTCGCGAAAAGACCGGCGACGTCGTCGAGCACCTTCGTCCGTTCCTGCGCGCCCCCGGCATCGGATCCTCCCGTCGCGGAACCGAAGCCCTGCCCGGAGAGGAGGGCGTTGATCTCATCCTGGCTCAGAAGTTCATCCATCATGTCGCGCACCTCCTTCCGAATCCTGCAACTCTTCTTCCTCAAGAACCTGTACGATCTCCGCAGCGAAATTTCCGTTCGCCGTTCCGGGTTTCGCAAGGTATTTCACCATATTTCCCACCCGGACGCCAATATGCGAATCCACGTGCTCGTCCATACGGATGACGTCGCCAAGCCGAAGTTGCATGACGTCCGCGACGCTGAGAATCGTATGCCCCAGCTCAAGGGCCACCGGGACTTTGACGCGGTCCATGTGGCGAACGATCTGGCCCCGATCTTCCTCTTCGCTCTTCTTCCCGGTGGACGCAAACCACTGCTGGGACGAGAGCTTGTCCATGATCGGCTCCATCAGGAAATACGGAATGCAGATGCTCACCATGCCTTCCACGTCGCCGACCTTGAGTTTGAGGATGACAAGGAGGACCATGTCCGTTCCGGGACAGATCTGAACGAAAAATGGGTTGCTTTCCATATTCTCGAACCGGAACCGGACGTCCACCACGGTGCTCCAGCTGTCTTCGAGAAGCTCGAGCAAACGCATGATAACGCGTTCGATCACGGTCCTCTCGATATCCGTCAGTTCGCGGGAGCGGCCGGAGAACTCTCCTTTGCCCCCGAGCAGCCGGTCGATAATGGAAAAGACCAGGTTCGGGTTGATCTCGATGATCGCGTTTCCGTTGAAGGGATACATCTCCAAAATAGAAATGACCGTCGGCTGAACCAGCGAACGGACAAACTCGTCATACGCCAGCTGATCGACGGACGCGACCTCGGCGGAGACCATGGAACGAACCATCGTGGACATAGTCGTCGTCAGCTGTCGCGCAAAGGCATCGTGAATCATCTGGATTGCACGGAGCTGGTCCTTGCTGAACTTGTCGGGGCGCCGGAAATCGTAGGTCTTGATCTGTTTTTCCGTCGATTCCTGCGTCATCGCCTTGATATCGACATTCCCGCTCGACAATGCTTCCAGCAATGAGTCTATTTCATTTTGCGACAATACATCAGGCGGCACGATCCGTCACCTCCTCCCCCGAAGTCCTGACATCCGGAATTCTATTGTACAACCAGGCCCTGAAACAGCACTCTGTTCACTGCGACGTTCCCCTTGATCTGGGGAAGTATGGAATTGATCTTCTTCCTGAGATCTTCGGAAAGCTCCATGACGCCTTCGGAACTCTTCAAATCCTCGAACCGGCAATCCTTTACGGCAAGAAGCACCTCGCTCTTGACGCGAGCCTTGTACGCCTCATTTTGTATCCCTTCCAGCGCCTTCGCGGAACTCATCTCGATCGACAAGTTGAAACTGACAACGTGGTTGTCGCTTCCCGCCAGATTCGCGGTAAAATCCCCGAGCGCGAACACGGGTCCTGGAGGCTGATCCTGCATCGGCTTCCCTGTGCCCGAAGTTCCGCTGAACCACGTCTTTCCCGCCAGAATTCCGCCTCCAATACCCAAGGCAAAGAAGACTACCGCTACGATCAGGAATGAAAGGATCTTCTTCAGCATGTGCTCCCTCCTCGCGTTCCTTGCCTTACCGCTTCGGGAACGAAGACAGGATGACCAGATCCACCCTTCGGTTCAGCGCCATATGTTCCGGTGTGTCGTTCGGCACGATGGGACGCGTCGACGCGTACCCCACCGCCTGCAATTTTTGCGGATCGAAGCCGGCCTGATCCTGAAGATAGGTCGCCACCGAAGCTGCCCTTGAGGCTGACAGTCCCCAGTTGTCCCGGTAAACCCCGCCCCGCAGGGGGATGCTGTCGGTGTGACCTTCGACGGACAGGGCGGGCACGGCATTGCGTATAAACTCGGCAACCTTCGAGAGAACCCTTTTTCCTTCCGGCTTCATTTCCGCGCTGCCGCTGTCGAACAGAACGTGCTCGGAAAAGGAAATCGTCACACCCTTCTGATCGATGCGCACCTCGACGCCCTTGTCGAGCCCCTGGCTCTTGAGATAGTTCTTGAGATTCTTCGCTACCTCTTCAACCGACGTCGTGCTCTTTTTCGACTCTCCTGCATCCTTTCCCGTCAGTCCGCCGAAAGACCCCGGATTTCGCTGCACGGTCGTCCCTCCGGGCAGTATCCCCAGCGCCCCCTTGAACGACTGAATCATCTTCTCGAATTTCTGAACATCGACCGAAGAAAAGGAAAAAAGCAGGATAAAAAAGGTCAGAATCAGCGTCACCATATCGCCATACGTCGCAAGCCACAAAGGGGCCCCGGGAGGAGGAGGAGCCTGTTTCTTCTGTCGGGCCACGGGCTATTTGCCCCCTTCCGGTTCCTTTTCCTGTTTCTCCTGTTCCTCGAGACTCGCGCGCAACTTGGGAGGCAGAAAGACCTTGAGTTTTTCCTCGACGATTCTGGGGTTTTCCCCCGCCTGGATGGCGAGAACCCCCTCAACCATCAGCTCCATGGACATGACCTCCGAGGCGGAACGGGCCGCGAGCTTCTTGCCCATGGGAACACAGAGCATATTCGCAATGATGGACCCGTAGAAAGTCGTTATCAACGCCACCGCCATGCCAGGCCCCAAGGCATCGACATTCGTAAGGTTTCCGAGCATCGCGATCAGTCCGATCAGCGTCCCGAGCATTCCGAACGCAGGGGCCAGCTCGGCCCCCGCGTCGAAAAGCTGCTTGTTCGACGAATGTCTCTCCTCAAGGATGCCAATTTCCGTATCAAGAATCGCCTTGACGAGTTCAGGATCCGTGCCGTCCACGACGAGCTGGATCGCTTTCTTGAGAAACACGTTGTCGAGATCGGCCGCATCGGCTTCAAGCGCGAGAAGCCCCTCGCGCCGCGCCTTTTCCGCGAAACTCACCATGGTCTGCACCAGAGCGACAAGGTCGGGGGCCTTCGAAGAAAAGGCCATTTTCGTGATCTTCCCGGCCGCTTTGAGCCGCTCCGTAGGACTGGACATGACCACAGCGCCGATGGTTCCCCCCACCGTGATGAGGATGGACGGAAAATCCACGTAGGCCATGGGTTGCCCGCCGCTCACCATGGCGCCCACAACAAGAATCCAGCAAACCGCTAACCCGATGACCGTCGTCAAGTCCACCGATGCTCGCCTCCGCCGCTGTTATCGATTATCGCCGTTTCCGGACTGCGGGGAAAGATACTCTTCCCTGAGAAAGGAGGGAATCCCCGCCTTCCTCCTGTACTGTACCACCAACTCCACGACCTGTTCCATAGTTTCGGTGACAATGTAGCGATGACCGTTGACAAGCCGGATGATCGTATCCGGTGTGGACTCGATGGTCTCGATAAGCTCGGCATTGACGGTGATGACCTGCCCGTTGAGGCGATGAAGCACAATCATTGGACTACATCCGCCGGCTCACCAGGTTTCACAAATTACCGTTTCAGGTTGATGAGCTCTTCGAGCACCTGATCGCTCGTCGTCACGATCCGCGCGCTGGCCTGGAACCCTCTCTGGGCGACGATAAGCCTCACGAACTCCTCGGAGAGATCGACGTTCGACATTTCGAGAGCGCCTCCCGTGATGCTGCCCGCTCCGCCCGTCTGCGGCGAAACGATCTGGGCGATGCCGGAGTTCGCGCTTTCCATGAAGACGGTGTCGCCTGCTTTTTCAAGTCCGGTGGTGTTCGCGAAGAGCGCCAGGACGACTTTCGATATGGGTTTGTTGACGCCGTTGCTGTACACGCCCATGACCGTTCCGTCCTTGGCGACGGAAAAGTCGTTGAGGACGCCCATGCCGTACCCGTCCTGATAATACCCCTTCGTCGTGAATGCCGATCCGTACTGGGTGACGCCTTCCATCTCGTCCTTGTTGAACGACTCTCCGCTGAAATCGAGCTTGACGGTAGCGTCTTCCGCGCCGAACGCGCCGAAACCGATCTTGACTTCAGGCACGGCAGGCGTCGTCACCTTTGCGTTCTGCCCGAAATCGAGAATTCCCGTGTTCGGCGTTACGTCGACGCCCTCGGACGGGAACCAGGCCCTCCATCGCCACTGGTTGTTGTCGATCTTCTCCCAGCTGACTTCGAGCGTATGGGGATTTCCCTGAATGTCGTAGATGTCGATTTTCGTGTTGTGCGTGCTGTCGATGCGCTGCGCGTATGTCCCGAGCGTCTCCTGGGTATCCACATTCCGGAGCATAACGGACATTCCGTCAGTGGAGGCGAAAATCGATACGGAAGCGGACCCCTGCGATATAGCCGGAGCGAAGGCGATCGGAGTCGTCTCGTCGATCTTGAACGTCCCGTCGGGATTCATCGGGATTGTGGCCGTATTCAACGTCGCGCCGGCTGTTCCTATCTGCCAGAGCTTCATAATCCGGGATCCGGTTATCGCATCGTCGTCGAACTCGACGATAAAGTCGCTGGTTGTTGCTGCCGAGCCGACCGTGAACGAGGTCGTCTCGAAATCCATCATCGAATCGATCTGGTAGGTCCACGCCGGCGTACCGGAAGCAGCCGTGTTGACCAGCTGCAGGAGGCCCGTTTTCGAATCGTATTGAACGGAATAGGTTGCCGTTCCGATTGCAACCGAGGTTGCAGCCGTGTTGTCGAAGATCGGACGCCCCGTCGTCGCATCCAGCCCGACAAGTGACAAAGAGGCCGTCGCGTCAAGCTGTCCGTCGTTATTCGTATCGAATCCCAGGCGAATGAAATCGGTCGAGGCCGTTCCTTCGGAAACATCCATGATCGAAAACTTGGTTCCCCCGACCGTGCCGCTGATCGTGACGTCGTTGCCGAGAACGCCCATCGGCAGGTAGGAGTCCACGCGGCCGTCGAGGTTGCAGCGGAAACCGACCGTCTCGGTCTCTCTCCCGGGAATCTTCTGCCCGATCGGGATATTGATGTCCTCGAGGGTCGATCCGGTGATATACGACGTCGGATCGGTGGGGTTGGGCTCCATGGAGTACCCCTGCAGTTTGTATCCCGTCCCCGATTGCACGAGGTTTCCGTCTTCATCCTGGACGAAGTTCCCGGCACGGGTATACATCGTACGACTCCCATCGGTGACGACATAATACCCGTCGCCGGAGATCGCCATATCCGTCCGGCTTCCGGTCGTCTGGATCTGCCCCTGCGTGTGGAGCGTCTCGACCGCCGCGACCTGGACGCCGAGACCGACCTGGAGCGCGTTGACGCCGCCCCTCCCCCCTTGGGGGGAACTCGCTCCCCGGGAGGTCTGGTAGAGGAGGTCCTGGAAGACGGTTGTCGATTTCTTGAATCCGGACGTATTAACGTTGGATATGTTGTTTCCCGTTACGTCCAGCATTATCTGGTGCGCTTTCACTCCTGAAACGCCGGCCATCAGCGATCTGAGCATGTATTTTTCCCCCTTGCGATTCGGTGCATCGCACTCCCTTGCACACTGCCGCGCTCCCTTCCCTGGAAGGCGGGAATAATTCGTACGCGGTCGTTATTTCACGGAAAGGACGTTCTCGAGTGCGACTTCGCCGCCCTTGTATTCCAGAATGACGCCTTTTTCGTCGAAACGCACGGAAGTTACGACCGCTTCCGCTCGCGTCGATCCCGAATCGTCGGTCGATTCCTGATTGTAGGTGATCGTTCTCCCGATATACGAAACCGCGGTTCCCTTGCTGAGCGCCGCGAGGTTCTTCACGTTCGAGTTCATATTCGTCATCTGCTCGAGCGTGCTGAACTGCGCCATCTGTGCGATAAAATCCTTGTCTTCCAGAGGGTTCATCGGATCCTGATGCGTCAATTGCGCGATCAGGAGCTTGAGAAAATCGTCTTTTCCAAGCGTGCTCGATGTCGCTTCGGTCGCTTCCGTTCCGGTCGAATCCGATGTCGACGCCCCCCGCGTTTTTGAACTCGCCGCGCTTCCGGAATCCGAGGAGGAAGACACCGCCACTTGCCTGTAGAACGGAGCGTAGTTCCCCACATTTACCTCATATGCCATATCCGGTTCCTCCTTGTCTTCGTCAGGCGACCCAGTACAACAGTCCCTGTTCCAGATCGATCCTGAAGTCGGCGACCTCTTCCGCAGCTTCGGGGTCATCCGCGCCGCGGACACGGGTCTGTCTCCGCTGTCCTTCATCCTTCGAGCCGTCGCGCTGCGTCATATCCCGGACATCGACCGAAAACTCCGTCAGAACCACGCCCTGCTGCTGAAGGATGTTCCGGAGCAAGACGCTCTGGTCCTGAATATATTGTCGGAGCTGTTCCGTGTTGACCTTAAGGGATGCTTCAATTCCGCCCGCGGTCTGGGAGAGTTCAATATCCACCCTCCCGAGCGCGGGCGGCTCGATGACGATGCTCGCCTTCGACTCGCCCTGAACGGTGAGGAAACGGACGACATTGGAGACGCCCTGGCCGAACGCCGCCGGTTCCTGCGTCGTCATCAGAGGCGCTCCCGATGCAAGGACGTCTTTCATCACGGATTTGAACGAAAGGGCGCCGTTCTTCTGCCCGTTCTGTATAGCTGAATCCAGATTTCCCATCAACCGCTGCATCGCCCCGGACCGGTCGGCAGTATCGTTTCTATCGCCGCGTCCGCGTTTGTCCCCGGCGCGCGCGCTATCGTTTTCTGCGCTCGTTTTTCCGGAGACGCCAAGAACATCCATGGCCAGATCCCGAAGGCGCGAAGGATTCCCGGAATCCGTCTCTTTCGCCGATTTCGGAGAGATTCGACCCGTTTCGTCCCCGATCGCCGAAACGCCGGCGGACGACACTGGAGAAACACCTGCAAACGCAGTATCCTGCGCGCCGGAATCAGGCGCCGCGCTTTTCTCCGCCGCGTCGCCGCCGGAAAGGATTTCCGCGGACGCGACATCGTCTCCGGAGAGCTTTTCGAGGACACGCAGATTCCGGCTCATGGAAAATGACCGGTAGAACGATATCCCGCGCAAACGGTCAGGGTCGACTTCCGCCGTTCCGGTTTCATTCGTCGCGGACGGAAGCTTTTCGCCGCTTTCGGCGAACCCAACTTTTCCTTTCGGCGACATTGACGACGTTTCGTCACCGGCGACGACATTGCTGCCCGCATCTCCGGCGCCATCGGGAGACGGCAATTCCAGTCCGATGTTTCCCGTTGCAACCGAAGAGTACCCCACGCTGCCATCGAGAAAGACCGTCTGTTGTTCCAGGGAGAAAGAAAAATCCAGAATGATCGGCGTTCCTGGCGCAAGCGACGCGAGATACGCCAGAATCGGATCCCCGGATATTCGCTGTTCGTCCGTCCCATTCTGCAATGCAGACTCTTCCGGATTCTCTCCTGATGTTTCGTTTCCTTCTGTCAGCGGACTCCGCGCGAGGATGTCCTGAAAGGAGAACGGAAACATCCACTGCCAGGGGTTTTCCCATGCGGAGAGATCTTCTTTTCCAACGTTTTCTTCAGGGGTCGTTTGCACGCTGTCCCCTGAAGAAATCTCCGGTTCCGCAGTCTGCTCTGTCCGGACCAGAAAATTCGCAAGGAGCGTTCTCATGGAGGAAAAGATCTGTCCCTCTTCAGTCGGGCTCTGTATGGCGGACGCCAATTCATGGGATTCCTGCAGCGTTCCAGAAAGAAACGCCGCCAGAGCTCCGTTTTCCTGGGTATCTTCCGCGCCCGTCTGCATTCCTGTCAGAAGCGAACGAAACAACCCCTCGAAATCCGCAGCGGCTTCCCCTTCAACAGGAGTCTGAAAGGGAGAGCCATGTGCCCGCGTCGCTGCGGAAGGAAATCCCGATATAGGGGAATAGAACACGCGCATCACCGAGCCTTTCGTTGTACAGCGAGCTGTTCCGTCAGCCGTGCTGCTCGGGACGCTTCCATGCGACCGAGAAT
>CAZVUT010000096.1:6164-10177 GCA_964630155.1 uncultured Synergistaceae bacterium | reverse complement strand
TGCTCAGCATGCGGTGCGTGGTCCGTCCGGGGGATCATTTCCCCCTGTTCGCCGGAGCGGCCGGAAAATGCCTTCTGGCCTATTCGTCGCCGGAGATCGTCGAACGCGAGATCGCACAGGCGTACCCGATCACGGGGGCGACGATCGTCGACCGGGATGCGTTTTTGAAGAATCTCGCCGGCATCCGGGAAAACGGATACGCCATCAGCTACGGCGAGCGGGAGGAAGGGATCACGTCGATCGCCGTGCCGATCTTCTACCCCAGGGGCAAGGCGACGGTGTGCCTTTCCGTTGCGGGGCCTTCCGTGCGTTTCACGGACGATGTCATCCGCGAACTGCTCCCGTGGATCTCCCGGCTTGCGGCCGACATCACGAAACTGGTGTCCTGACGGACGAAGAGCAACCGTTCCGGGAAATGCGGGCGCGACAGGAGGCGGATACCCTTTCCCGGGGTTTCCGCCTCCGGCTTTATTGACCGTCCATCCAGCGAAGCAGGTCCGCTGCGCGAAAATCCGCCATTCCTCCGGCGACCACATAGTCCGCCTCAAGCAACGCCGGATCGAGAGGCGGCTCCGGAAGCGTCGGAATGACGGCGCATCGCATTCCGGCCCTTTTCGCCGCCATGACGCCGTATACGGCGTCCTCGACGACCAGCGTCGCTTCCGGCGACACACGGATTCTCCGGGCCGCCTCGAGAAAGACATCCGGTTCGGGCTTGCCGTTCGGGACGTCTTCCGACGACACCGCCGCAGAAAAGTACGGGTGCAGCCGCGTCAGACGGAGAATCTCCGAGATGACGGCCGGCGACGATCCGGACGCAACGGCCATGGGAACGCCGCGGGACGAAAGGGCCTCGATCAGCGCGCGCATTTCGGGAAAGACCACGGTATTCTCCCGCGCCAGGGCAAGGTATTCCTCGTTTTTCTCCTCCAGAAGCCTCTCCGGCGTGTCGGGAAGGCCGAACTCCCCGATGAAGCATTCCATGATGTACCGATTCCCGTACCCGATGAAGCGCGCCTTGTGCTCCCTGGTCAGCGTCGCTCCCCTGCGCGCCAGGATCCTCACATCGGCCTGAAAGTAGTTTTCCTCGCTGTCGACAATCGTTCCGTCGAGGTCGAAAACGACGCCCCGAACGGGAAACGGTTTTGAATTCATCGACGTACACCCCTTTCCGAAGCATTTTTGCGTATAATACGAACCGAACCGGGATATGACATTCAGACGAAAGAAGGGGGTCTTACCGTGTCCACCTGGCTGAAACTTTTCGGAACGCTCTGCGTCTCCATCATCCTGGCCTGCGCCCCGCGTCCCCTGTACGCGGGTCCTGTCGCCGGCAACGATTTCACCGTCGCGTCGTTCTCGCCCGTGGGGCTGGTCCAGGGACGACCGACTCTCCGGGTTTCGTTCTCGGCCCCGGTCGTTGACCGAAACGTCGTCAACAAACCCGTAGCGCCGGAAAAATTTCCGTTGATCGCCACCCCCTGGCTCGCGGGCGAGGGGAAGTGGACCGACCCGGCGACGTTCGTCTTCACTCCGCTCAGCAACCTCGCCAGAGCCACGAAGTACCGGGTTCTCGTGGACGAGAACCTGCGCGATGCGGGAGGCCGCCTGATCGCCGGAAGACAGATGTTCGAATTCTACACCGATCCCCTGCGTTTCCTGAAGGCCCGGCAGGTGGACCTGACGCAGAACAACAACGTCGTCATCGAGCTGTCGTTCTCCATGCCGGTCTCGCCCGTCCGCATCCGGGGCTTCCTGAGCATCCTGAACGACAAGGGAGAGTATCTCTCGTACTCGGTCCGCGGGTCCGTCCCCTCCCCGACCGTCGTTGTGACGACACAATCATATCAGGGACCGAAAGTCGTCGTCGATATCGCGCCCGGACTCGTCGGATCGGTCGGTCCGATAGGGCTCGAAACCCCAGTGAAACAGGAACTCGCTATCTCGCGGGAACTCGACATCCGCGAAGCCAATCCCCAGTCCCGCTATCCGGAGAAGAGCGGAATCTTCTTCTCGACGTCCGTTCCGCCCGACATGCGTTCGCTCCCGCGGTTCATCGAGCTTTCCCCGAAAATGGATTTCTCCGTGGAACCCGAGTATAACGGATTTTCGATTCAGGGGGACTTCAAGCCGCGTCAGCGCGTGACGGTCACCGTCCGGAAAGGGCTTCCCGCCCAGCAGGGGAAGCCCCTGCAAACGGAATTCAAAAAGGCGTTCATCTTCCCCGATATGGAACCCGCCATCAACTTCCCGGCGTCGGGAACGTTCCTCTCCCCGACGGGGGAGCTGCGGATCCCGATCGAAACGGTGAACATGGAGACAATAACATTGACGCTCTGGCGGCTCTATGAGAACAACATCCCGCTCGCCCTGCGTCCGCAGAATTACGAACTCATTCCCAAAGACCTCTCCCGACTCGTTGCAAAGAAGGAGGCGCGCATCGACGCCCCCTTCAACGAGACGGCCCGTCGCGCCGTCGACCTGCGCGAACTCGCGGCCGACGCGAAGGGCCTCTTCCTCCTGACCGCGCAGGATTCCAAGGGCGAGTACTGGAGTGATGCGCAGCAGGTCGTTTCCGTGACGGACATCGGCATCTCCGCGAAGGTCTATTCCGACGGCGTCACGCTGTGGGCGAACTCCATCTCCGGACTGACGCCCATCGCGGATGCGTCCGTTCGCGTGTATTCCGCAAGCAACCAGCTCATCGCGGAAGGGAAGACGGACGCCGAAGGCGCCTTCTCCTCGTATCGCCGGGATCCGTGGGACGAACAGCTTCTTCCTTCAGTCGTCACCGTCGCCACGAAAGATGACGTCTCCTATCTGCGCCTCGACGAGAGCCTGCTCGCCGAAGCCGGCTTCGACATCGGCGGACGGCCGTACCTGCGGCGCGGATACGAGGCGTTCTGCTTCACGCCGCGCGGCGTTTTCCGGCCGGGCGAGAAGGTCGATATCTCGGCTTTCGTCCGGGACGGCAAACGCGTGGCGCCGGCCTCCTTCCCGCTGACCTTTTCCGTCCGCAGCTCAACGGGACGCCTCCTCAAGCAGGGAACCGCGATGCTCTCCGCGCAGGGGGGAGCGACCTTCCAGGTCGAGCTTCCGCGCGGCGCTCCGACGGGAACGTATACCGCTCAGGTTTCCGTTCCGGGCGACGAACGCGGATCGATCGGCTCATGCACGTTCCACGTCGAGGAATTCGCCGCCCCGCGCCTCGAAGTCTTGCTGACCTCGGAGATCGCCTCCCTGGTGTCCGGCGGGACGATTCCTCTCTCCATCAAGTCGAGCTATCTCTTCGGCGCCCCCGCTTCCGGCCTCGCCTGGGAGGGTGAAGTCCGCTTCCTGCCGAGGTCGTTCCAGGCGGAAGGCTGGAACGCTTTCGCCTTCGGAGACAGGGAACGGCAATTCGAACCCTATACCGACGCGCTCGGTCAGGGACGTCTGGATGCCGACGGAACGGCGACGGCGGAATACGAAGTCAAATCCGACATCAATCCTCCGTCGATGCTCGACCTTCTGTTCCTCGTCCGCGTCATGGAGGACGGCGGCAGATGGGTTCCGCAGGCGATAAAGATCCCCTTCCACCCCTATCCGTTTTTCGTGGGGATCGAGGCGCCCAAGGGCGATATCGCCCCGCAGAAGGCCTCGACCTTCCGTGTGGCAGCAGTCGCTCCGGACGGCAAGCCGTCGGATGTAAAGGAACTCAGTGCGTCGCTGCAACGGGTCGTGACGCATTACTCCCTGGTTCGCAACGGCAACCAGACACGGGCGCAGAAGCAGGAGGAACTCGTTCCCGTTCAGGACGCCCGGGTCCAGCTGAGCGCCGGAATCGGAACGTACGCAATCACGCCGGCGACATCCGGCGAATATCTTCTGCGCTTCGAGGATCCTGAGTCCGGAAGCGCCGCCTCCCTGCGTTTCTATGCGTGGTCGGGCGCGGCGGGCGCCGGGTCCGGGCTTCTCGACCGTGTCGTTTTGACGGCGGACAAGGCGCGCTACGCCGTCGGCGAAACGGCCGA
>CAZVUT010000096.1:0-6064 GCA_964630155.1 uncultured Synergistaceae bacterium | reverse complement strand
CTTCGCGCGAACCTCTCCCCGGTGGAGGCGCGGCGATTCCGCATCCTTTCCGTATTCGTCCCCTCTGTCACAACGGACGAATCCGGCAAGGCGTCCGTCACCATCGAGATCCCCGAATTCAGCGGGAAGGGGCGCATCATGGCCGTGGCTGCCGCCGGCGCGAACTTCGGCTCCGCTCAAAGAATGGTTCAGATAGCGCGCGACGTCGTCGTCGAACCGACATTGCCCCGCGCTGCGGCGCCCGGAGATTCGTTCATCATGCCCGTGAAGGTCTTCACGACGCGAGCGGCCGCGACATCCGTCGCCCTGAAGGCGACGACGACGGGAAGCCTTTCCGTCCGGGGCGCTTCGACAACGACCGTCGCGCTCGGCGCGAACAAGAAGGATGACCTGGTGTTCTTCACGATCGACGCCGGCGATTCCGCAGGAGTCGCCTCCATCACCGTGGAATCCGCGTGGGGATCCCAGACGCATTCCGAGACGACGGAACTGGCCGTGCGCCCGTCCTTCCCGCGCGTGACCCTTTCGGGAACCGGCGTCGTTTCCGGCGATTCGACCCTTTCCGTGCCCCTTCCCGGCGGCTGGCTCAAGGGAACCCGCAAGGGAGTCCTGGTCGTGGGGACATCGCCCGCTGTCGATCTCGCGAGAGCCGCGCAGTTCCTGATGTCCTATCCGTACGGATGCCTCGAACAGACCGTTTCGGGAGCGTGGCCCGTCCTGGCCGCGCCGGGCATCGCCGCCGACATCGATCCGCTGCTCGTCAACAAGGAAGAACAGGCTCGCTCAATGGACCGGATCATACGGTCCGTGCAGGCGTTGCAGCTCTATGACGGCTCCTTCGCCGCCTGGCCCGGAGAAGCCTCGACGAGTCCATGGGCAAGCGTTTACGCGACGCACTTCCTGCTCGAAGCGAAGAAGGCCGGTTTCTCCTTCCCCGAGGAGGTTCTGACCGCCGCGCTGAACTGGCTGAAACAGACGCTCAGCCGTGAGGACGCCCCCGAGGCGGATGAAGGCAAGCGGATCAACACGACGAAGGCGTACGCCGCGTACGTCCTCGCGCTTGCGGAGGAAGCGCCGCTCGGCTGGATGATGCACCTTGCCGACAACATCGATTCCCTCTATCCATCGGGCAGACTCCTTCTCGCGGCGGCCTACGCCACAGCAAACCAGCCGCAGGTCGCAAAGCGCATTCTCGGGGATATCGCTCCCTCGACCATCGCGACGCAGGGCGGAGCCACCCTCGAATCCGGCGTTCGCAACAGCGCGCTGCAACTTCTGGCGTGGACCGCGGTCGACCCGATGTCCGCGCAGGCCATGACGGTTGCGGGAGGGCTGATGACGTCGCTCTCCGGCAACCAGTGGCGCACCACGCAGGAAAACGGCCTGGGCGTCCTCGCGCTCTCGCGTTTCCTCGAAAAGACCGAGTCGGCGCGGAAGCCCGTTGAGGCGACCGTGAACGACGCATCCGGAAAGAACCTCGCGTCGATGCCCACAGGCGGGAAAACGTCCGTCGGCATCGGCCCGGACGGTCCGGAAGCGGTCTCCGTCGTCACCAGGGGGGCCGGAAGCGTGTATTACACATGGTCCCTCTCCGGCGTTCCCGTCAAGACGACGAAGGAATACGACCAGGGAATCCGGATCCGCCGATCCTACGCCGACCAGAACGGCAAATCCGTATCACCGGCGAACCCGATGCAGCAGGGCTCGCGCATCGTGGTCACGTTGACGGTCACGCCGTCCGCTCCGGTGGACGATCTCGTGGTCGCCGATGTTCTGCCCGCGGGCTTCGAGATCGAAAATCCGCGGCTTGCACAAGATGCCGAAAAAGCGTCGGAGAGAGAAGAAACCGACCAGTCCCGCGGCATCCGGGCGGAAATCCGTGATGACCGGCTTGTCGTGTTCATCGATCACGTCAGCAAACCGATGACCTATCAATACGCCGTCCGGGCCGTCACAAAGGGGACCTTCTCGCTGCCCCCCGTTGCGGCCGAGTGCATGTACAATCCGGGCATCCGCAGCCTGAACGGAGCGGGCCGGATCGAAATCAGGTAAGCTCGCTTCACAGGTCGGGCAGGAGGGCGCATCGTTGCACACCATTCATTCGTTGCGACGTTTGTTGGTCGCTCTCCTGTCCGGCTTCTTGGCGTTTTTCTGCGCCGTCTTCGCGGCGGCGCTTCTTGCGCCGTTGCCGCTCGACCGCATCCGGACCTACCCGGCATCCCCGTTCGTGATGGACCGGCACGAACGCCCGCTCGCCATCCGCCTCTCCGAGACATCCGAATATTGCGTTCCGGTCTCTCTCGACCGGATGGGCCGATGGCTTCCGATCGTCGTTGTCGGCGTCGAAGACCACCGCTTCCGCTCTCATCCGGGCGTGGATCCGCTCGCGATCTTCCGGGCGATTCAACAGAACATCCGGGCCGGTTCGGTCGTGTCCGGAGCGTCCACGATATCGAGCCAGCTGATCCGGCTTTCGTTTCCCCGTCCAAGGACGCTACGGACAAAGGCGCTTGAGTTTCTTCAGGCGCTCGCAATGGAGCGGAAACTCGACAAGGACGTCATTCTGGAGACGTATCTGAATCGGGCCCCTTTCGGAGGAAACATCCGGGGCGTCCAGGCGGCGGCGCGCGCCTATTTCAACAAGAATGCGGCGGATCTGTCTCTCGCGGAGACGTCGCTTCTCGTGGGAATGCTGAAGGGGCCATCAATCTACCGGCCCGACCGGAATCCCCGGAATGCCCTCGCGCGGCGGAAGGCGGTTCTCGATCTTCTCGTCCTTCGGGGGATCGTGTCTCCGGACGACGCGAAGCTCGCGGAACGCGAAGCGCTTCCGAAGAACAAGGGGAACATTCCGGACGAAGCGTTTCACTTCGTCAATATGATCCTCCGCAACGCCCCGGGACAGACGTCGTTCGTGTCGACGCTCGACCCCGCGGTGCAGCAACGCATGGAACACATTCTCTCCGAGACGATTGCGGAGATGCCGTCCTCGATAACCGCGGCCGGAGCGGTCGCAAACAACAAAACCGGCGAAATCGTCGCCTATGTCGGGAACGCCCGCCTCGGAACCGGAGCTCCGGGGAACTGGGTGGACTGCGGACAAGCCCTCCGCTCTCCGGGGTCCGCGCTCAAGCCCTTCGCGTACGCGGCGGCGTTTGAACACGGACTTCTGTCGCCATCGTCGATCCTCGCGGATACGCCCCTCTCGTTCTCGGGCTACGCGCCCCGAAACTTCGATCTCGTCTACCGCGGTCCCGTCAGTGCGCGGACGGCTCTCTCCGACTCGCTGAACGCTTCGGCGGTCCGCGTCCTTCGCCTCGTCGGGGCGGAAGAGACGCTCCAGCGCCTTCGCTCCTGCGGATTCGCCTCGCTCGTCCACGACACGGCGCACTACGGGGACTCGCTGATCCTCGGCGGGTGCGAGGTGACGCTTCTCGAGATGCTTGAAGGCTATATGACCCTTGCGACGCTCGGAATACGAAGGCCTCCGGTCCTGCTTCGCGGGGATCCGGTTCCCGCATCTTCCTCCGCGTCCCAGAAACAACGGATCTTTTCGGAGGGGGCCGCCTTCCTCGTCGCGGATATCCTCCGGGATACCGGACGCCTTCTGCCGATATTCCGCGAGGTATTCCGTCACGAGGAACGCAGCATCGCCTTCAAGACGGGAACATCCTACGGGCTGAGGGACGCGTGGGCCGCGGCCTATACGCCCTCCTGGACAGCCGTGGTATGGGTCGGCGACACGGCGGCCGCATCGCATCCGAACCTCGTCGGCCTTCACGCGGCGGCTCCCGCCGCGCTGAAGATCATCCGCCACCTCTCGCAGGGGCGCGGAGACTGGTACGATCCTCCGGATCCGGTCTCACGCGCGGAGGTCTGCTCCCTTTCAGGCATGCCCCCATCGCCCCTGTGTCCGCGCACGAAGACCGAATGGCGGATTACGGACGTCTCGGCGAAAACTCCGTGCGACATGCATGTCCTTCGGGACGGAGCGCCGGCCGTCGTCTGGCCGTCCGAACTGGAGAACTTCGCGCGCCGGACGTCCGCGACGGTCCGTTCAAAGGGAGCGAGCATCACGTCGCCTCTGCAGAACTCGATCTACTATCTGGCTCCCGGGGATGGTTCGAGACGCATCGCCTTCGCGTGCGAGGGGGGCGTTCGCCCCTTCTTCTGGTTCGTTGACGGGGAATTCTACGGCCGGCAGGGAGGGGATGGATCTCTCTTCTGGACAATGACTCCGGGGAAACACAGGGTCGCCCTGACCGATTCCGCCGGAAACAGCGCCGCTTCAGCTTTCGAGGTCATCCGCGTGGGAAAAATCCGGGAGAGGATCCGCGAGCGCGAGACCCTCTCCCTCGATTGACCGCTACGTCGCGCGCGACGTCTCTTCAGCGGGCCGCGCCGAAAAGGACGATTCGGCTGCAAGGGCCTCGAAGAGTTCGCGCTCCCTCGGCGTCAGAGTTCTGGGAACGGAAATTTCCACTGCGACGAACAGATCGCCGGGAGACGCGCCTTTTCGTCTCGGCAACCCCTTCTCCTTCAGCCGGAAGGTCTGGCCGCCCTGCGTCCCTTCGGGAAGCCTCATCGACACTTTCCCGCCGGGTGTGCGCACAGGAATGACGCCTCCGAGCGCGGCTTCCCAGGGAGCGATCTTCACGGACGTTCGAAGGTTGTGCCCCTCCACCGCATACCCGTCCGCGTGAAGGTGGATGGTTACGTACAGATCCGCCCCGCCGGGTCCCTTTCCCGCGAGCCGGATCCGCGATCCCTCCGTCACTCCCTGCGGCAGATTGACGCTGATCTTCCGTCTCCGCGGAACGATCTGCCCGTTCGCGTCGGGTTCCTGCGCCTCAAGCGTGATGGATTTCGCGCCGCCAAGAAGGACTTCCTGAAGCGAAAGCGTCAGCTCGACCTCGACGGAAGGAGCAGCCTGCCTCCGAGCGCCCGAACGGAAAAGAAAATCTCCGAGGTCCGGGGCTTCCTGTCCCTGCGAGCCACGCGAGCCATGCGCGCCGGGTGAGCCCTGGGCGCCGAAAATCACCCTGAAGAAATCGCTGAAGTCGCCCCAGGCGTTCCCGTCTCCCTCTTGCGCGTTTCCCCTGTATGCCCATCCGGGTGGCGGCTGAAAATCCTGTCCGGCCTTCCAGTCCTCGCCCAGCGTATCGTACCGGCTGCGCTTCTCCGCGTCTTTGAGAACCTCGTACGCTTCGTTGATTTCCTTGTATTTCGCCTCGGCGCCGGGATCCTTGTTCACATCGGGATGGTATTGCTTCGCGAGCTTCCGGTACGCCTTCCGTATCTGGTCCCCGGTCGCATCCCGTTTGACGCCGAGAATCTCGTAATAATTCCTGTAGCTGACTCCCATGCGATCACATCCTTGACCTATATTGACCTATATGAGTATAGCGCATTTCCCCCATACTTCAAGAGATGTGGACGCATTTTCCCGGCATTACCGCCCGCACGGATTCTCGCCGAAAGAGAGTATCTGGACCGGGACGCTTCCGCGATCGAGCCCTACCCGCCAGAGTTCCGTCCGTACAATGGCGCATTGGGCCCCGGCTCCGGCAGAGCGGCGGACAAAAACGACGGTCTGTTCGTCCGCGAAGGTCGGCTCCACCCCCTGGGCGAGACGACGCACGATCCCGTTCGTCATGTTCGCGAGAAGAACGGAATCGACATCCGCGGCGGACGACCCCGGCGAATAGCACAGGACGCTGCGCCCGTCCGCGGAAAACGACGGACGCCGGTACTTCTTCGGATCGTCACGGCCGCGAGGAATGCGCGTCAGGATCGCTCCGGACGCATCGAGAACCACAATCCCGCCCGGGACGTCGTCGACGCTCTCCTGATAGGCGATCAGGCCGTCCGGCGACATGCAGGGCGCGGCGAACACGTGCCCCGCGTCCAGAAGCGCGTTCCTCCGGACGATCACATGCCGGACGTCTCCCGTCGAAAGTTGGGCGACAGCCACGGACATATCCGCGAAGACCATGGGATCGAATCCCTTGACGCTCTTTTCTCTCGGATTGCGCAAGGCCACGAATATGACGGATTTTCCGTC
>CAZVUT010000095.1:8818-10264 GCA_964630155.1 uncultured Synergistaceae bacterium | reverse complement strand
AGTACGACGCATCCTGTTCCTCCTCCGGCAGCAAGCGACAAAACACGTCGGGGACGGGGAACGCCGCGCCGGGCGGAATCTGTCACACGTGGACCGAGGACGGGAGATGCGTCTCCCTGCTCAAGATCCTCATGACAAACGTGTGCGCCTACGACTGCGCCTACTGCGTCAACCGGAGAAGCAACGACGTCCCGAGGGCGGTCTTTTCCCCGGAAGAGATCGCGAATCTCACGATGGAATTCTACCGGAGGAATTATATCGAAGGTTTGTTCCTGAGTTCGGGCGTCCTCGGCTCCCCGGACGAAACGATGGAACGCATCGCGCGAACGCTGACGCTCTTGCGGGGCCTCCACGCATTCAACGGCTATATCCACGCGAAGGCAATTCCCGGTTCGTCGCCGGAACTGATCGAACGCGTCGGGCGGCTGGCGGACCGGATCAGCGTGAATATCGAGCTGCCGTCCGAACGCAGCCTGAACGCGCTCGCCCCGCAAAAGAGCCGCGACTCGATCCTGCGCCCCATGGAGTACATCGGCGGCAGGATCACCGAAAACACAACGGAACGAAGATTGGCGGTCCGCGCCCAGGACGCGCCCCGTTTCGCTCCGGCCGGCCAGAGCACGCAACTCATCGTCGGAGCGTCGCCCGAATCGGACCTCACGATCCTCCGGCTCTCCGAAGGGCTGTACCGTCGCTTCCACCTCCGCCGCGTCTATTACTCGGCGTTCGTTCCCGTATCGGACAATCCCCTCCTTCCCGCGCTTCCCAGGCCCCCGCTTTTGCGGGAGCACCGTCTTTACCAGGCGGACTGGCTCCTGCGCTACTACGGCTTCACGGCGCGGGAGCTTCTGGACGAATCGACCCCCGACTTCGACGAGCAGCTGGACCCGAAGACGACATGGGCGCTCCGGAACATGCACGCGTTTCCCGTGGACGTCAACACCGCGCCGTACGAAACGCTCCTGCGGATCCCCGGAATCGGCGTGCGGTCGGCGAAACGGATTCTCTCCGCCCGTTCCTGCCGTTCCCTGACTCCGGAAAACCTGATCCGCCTCGGGATCGTCTTTTCCCGGGCGCGGCATTTTATCATCTGCTCGGGCAGATTCTGCGGCGAACCCGGGCTGACGGGGACAATACTGCGGAACCGGCTGCTATCCGGCTCCCGGAAAAAGGCCCCTGTCAGCCAGCTCGAGTTCGACATGACATGACGATCTACCGGTACGACGGGACGTTCAACGGCCTTCTGTGCCTGATCCTGAAGGTCGCGCGCGACGGGAAGGAGCCCGAGGGAATTCTCGGCCCCGGGGACGGGCAGGAGATTCTCTTTCCGGCGGAGGAGATCCGGACCGACGAAGCCCCAGCGCAGAACGTCTTCCGCGCATTGAAGGAACGGACATCCGCCAGAACGCTGTCCGAAGCGTATCACGCGTTTCTTTCGGAGTCTCC
>CAZVUT010000095.1:0-8718 GCA_964630155.1 uncultured Synergistaceae bacterium | reverse complement strand
GGACATCCGCCAGAACGCTGTCCGAAGCGTATCACGCGTTTCTTTCGGAGTCTCCGGGGATGGACGTGTGCGTTCTCCGCTATCTCGCGCTCGCATGGCGCGAAGGGCCGGGGATCGGGCGGCGTCTCGCGGACGAACCGGTCGCGTCGGTCCACGAAACCGCACGAAGGGTCGCCGGAGAACGGCATCGCTTTCTGGGTCTCGTGCGTTTCCGCGATACGGGGCAGGTTCTGTACGCGCCGATCGAACCCGACTTCAATATCCTTCCGCTCCTCGGCGGTCACTTTTCAGCGCGTCTGCCGCTCGAACGGTTCGTCATTCACGATGTCCGCCGGAAGGAGGCGGTCCTGGGGTATGGAGGAACGTGGGCCCTTTCGTCCTTCGATCCGCGTCCTCCGGTGCGGGACACGGAGGACGACATTCGGGTCCGGGAGCTCTTCCGGAGCTACTTCCGGAGCGCCGCGATCGCCTTCCGGAAAAATCCGGAGCTGCAGCGCTCCCATCTGCCGAAGAAATACCGGAAATGGCTGGTCGAGCTGGACGATTAGGCGTGCAGCTTCGCGATGTCCAGCGCGATGAACGAGAAATTGTGCGCGTGATCCCCGATGCGTTCCATATTGCTCAGGATATCGATGAAGATGACGCCGCTCTGGGGATTGCACTCCCCGTGGTTCAGCCGTTCGATGTGGCTCTTGCGCATCGACTGTTCCTTGCTGTCGATCTCCTCTTCGAGAACGTCGATGACCTCGTGCGCCTTCGCGGGATCTTCCTCCGCGAACGATTCCAGACTCAGGCAGACGGCCCGTTCGACGGTCCGGAACATATCCTCGAACTCCCCTCGGGCGAGCGGCGAGAACTCCACGCCGTTCTCGCGCTTGTAGTCGTAGAGTTCGATCAGGTTCTGCGCGTGGTCCCCGATGCGCTCGATGTCCCCGACGCCGTTCACGTAGGCCGAAAGCACCTGCGACAGCTCGCTGGGAACGCCGCGCTGCCAGATCTCGGTCGCGTATCGGTTGATCGCGTGATTCAGCGCGTTCACGCTCTTCTCGGTCTCGTTGACCTCGTCGATCATCTTGGGGTTATCCTCGAGAAAGGCCGTGCGCACGTACAGGAGCATCTCGTTCGCGAGCCGCCCCATATGCACGATCTCCGCCTTGACGGCGTCAATGGCGGCCGCGGGCGAGGCCTGGATGAGCTTTTCGTCGAGGAACTGCGGGCCTCGGTACTGCACGGTCTCTTTGTTCGGGACCAGGAACGATACGGCCTTGACGTACAGGCTCGTAAACGGAAGGAAAAGCAGCGTGTTGACGCAGTTGAAGAGCGAGTGAGTGTTCGCGAGCTGCCGGGCGATGTCCGTCGATGTCCGCGCGACGACCGATTCGAAAAGAGGCAACACGGACATGAAAACGACGACGCCGATGACGTTGAACAACACGTGGGCTGCGGCGGCCTGCTTTGCCGCGCGGTTCGCCCCGAACGACGCGAGAACCGCGGTTATCGTCGTGCCGATATTGTCCCCCAGGATGATCGGGATGGCGGCGTCGAGCGTCAGCAATCCCTGCGACGCCATGGCCATTGTGAGACCGATCGTCGCGGAGCTGGCCTGGACGAGCATCGTCACCACGGTTCCGACAAGGACTCCGAGCAACGGATTCGAACTGAACGCGAGGAAGATGTCCTTTCTGTCACTCAGGAAGCTCATGGATTTCTCCATTGTCTGCATTCCCATGAAGATCAGGCCGAACCCGACAAGCCCGTTCCCGATATAGCGCTGGCGCTTCGTCTTCCCGAAAAGTGCGAGAAGCATGCCGATGCCGACCGCAGGAAGCGCGAGATCCTTGATCTTGAAGGCGATGATCTGCGCCGTGAGCGTCGTTCCGATATTCGCCCCCATGATGACGCCCACCGCCTCTTTCAGCGTCATGAGCCCCGCGTGAACGAAGCTCACGGTCATGACCGTCGTGGCGCTGCTGCTCTGCATGAGCATCGTCACCCCCGCCCCGATGAGCACGCCCCGCACCGGAGTCCGGGTCAACGACCCCACAATCTGCCTGAGGCGGTCGCCCGAGAGCGCCTGAAGCGAATCGCTCGTCAGCTTGATTCCGTACAGAAACAGGCCGACGCCTCCGAGAACCTGAAAAAACGTCGCTACCGACACTGCACCATCTCCCCGCATGTCCCGGAGGAACAGGCTCACGACCCGGGATCCCTGTATCCATTTTCATTTTCACAGTTATGATACACATGCGAAAGGCTTTCGTCACCCTCGGGAACAACGGAGAATCTCCGGCATATTCTTCATCATATTGCGCTTTTCCGCTCAATTTGTATATTTTCCAATTGACATGATCATCCATGACGACGTACACTTTCTCCGGCAACTTGTTTCGCGAAAACGCGCAATATGTTGCCCGAGAAAATCAAAAGGGGGTTGCAGGATGAGATTGTTTCGTCGCGGTTTCGTTGTTCTTGCTCTGGTGATCTGTGTCTGCGGACTTTCGGGCATGGCCGGCGCATCCGATGTCCAGGATGTCAAGGCTCGCGGCGTCATCAAGATCGCCATGGCCGACTTTGAAATCGTCCCGTTCGTCATGGGGCCGGGAGACCGGGTCACAGGGTTCGACATGGACCTGGCCACGAAGATCGCGGAGACGCTCGGCGTGAAGCTGCAGATCGTCCGCCTTCCCTGGGCGAAGGGAATCGATCAGGCGTGGACGCCCGCTTTCGCGTGGGATGCGTTCGACATCGCGTGCACCTCGATCACCATCACCGAGGCTCGATCCCAGGTCTGCGACTTCTCCGAATGGTACTTCCAGACCGGCCAGCTCGCCATGGTCAAAAAAGAATCGTCCGTGAATGCGATCGAGGATATAAAAGGAAAATCGGTCGGATGCCTTTCCGGGTCCACTGGGATGATCCTGGTCGAGAAATTGTTCCCCGATTCAAAAATACTCCCGTTTGAAACCGTGCCGGACATAGAAAACGGCCTTTCCATGGGAGTTGTGGAAGCCGGCGTCTTCGACGGGATGACCGTCCTCGATGTGGTCAAGAAAAATACGGCGCTCCGGCATATCGACAAATACCTCACCGAAGAAAAATACGGCGTGGCCATGAAGAAGGGCTCGGATCTGAAGACCGTCATCGACGAAATCGTGAAGGGACATCGCGACGCGCTCAAGGCGAAGTGGATCGACAAAAAATAAGGCGCGAAAAGCACTTTCGCGGGATACTTCAGGGAGGGGGCGCGGAACGGGCGCGCTTCCTCCCTTCGCGTTACATGAGTCCGAAGCCTCACCATTGCATGACATGATCTCATCAGTATAAAAGAGTCGTCATCCCCCCGGCGATCCCCACCCTGCGGCCGTCACGCTCCGGTCTCTTTCCCCCATGATATGCGTGAAGCTTTGAAACGAAAGCGAAAATCCTGAATGATCTTTCCACGGAGGTGACACACCATGAAACGGTTGTGTATCGCATGTCTCTTCCTTTTCACGCTTCTCGTCAGTACGGCCCGGGCGGAGGAAACATTCGTCGTCGCGGAGCAGAATCCGGCGCTGGCGTCGTATCTCGAAGAGACATCGGGACGGCGCGGTGCGGTCCACGGCGGGGAGGGAAGCGACGCAGCCGGGTACGGGCACATGCCGCCCCCGATGATCCTTCCGTCGCTCGGCGAACACCCGGACAGGGAAAGCGCCGTCAGAACCGCCACAACATTCCCGGCTCTCTACGATCTTCGGACGCTGAACCGCGTCACTCCGGTCAAGAACCAGGGTTCGTACGGAACCTGCTGGACCTTCTCGACGATGGGATCGGCCGAATCCGTCCTGAGGCCGGGCGAGACGAACGACTTCAGCGAATTCCACCTCGCCTATCAGGCGTACAAGGACCCGAACGGCGGATTCACGATCAACTCGACCGGATCGAGCGTCTACGACCAGGGCGGAAACGACTGGATGTCGATGGCGGTCCTGTCCCGCTGGACGGGAATCGTCACGGAAGCCGCGTGCCCGTATGTAACCGGGAATCCCGCCGGAACGTTCGCGAACGCGAAGCACCTGCAGAACGCGGTCTTCATGTCCGACGTCTCGGGAACCAACGGCCTCAACACGAACTTCATCAAGACGATGATCACGAAGTACGGGGCGATGTCGATCTCCTTCTACTACAACTCGACGTACTACAACTCCACGACGGCGGCCTACTGCTACAGCGGGACCTCCTACGCCAACCACGCGGTGACGGTCGTCGGATGGGACGACGCCTACGCGCGGACGAACTTCAAAACCGCCCCGGCAGCGAACGGCGCGTGGATCGTGAAGAACAGCTGGGGAACCTCCTGGGGCAAGAGCGGCTACTTCTACATCTCCTACTACGACAGGAGCCTCTCCGACGGCGTCGCCTACATCGCGGAACCGGCGTCGAACTACACATCCGTCTACTTCCACGACCAGCTCGGCTGGGTCTCGAGCACGGGCGCCGGAACGACGAGCTGCTGGATGGCGAACGTATTCACGGCCGGCGCGAACGAGAATCTCCTCGCGTTCGGCGTCTACGTCCCCGTCGCCGGGACGACGTATCAGGTCAGCGTCTACACGGGCGTCGGCGCCACCCCCGTTTCGGGAACGCTCGCGTACGGCCCCGTCAGCGGAACGATCGACGAGCCGGGCTACCGCACGGTTCCTCTGGCCGGAGGTGTCGCGCTGAGCAAGGGCGCGAAATTCTCCGTGGTTCTGAAGCTCACGACCCCCGGGTACAACTATCCCGTTCCGATCGAGGCGAAATACTCCGGGTACTCGAGCGCGGCGGTCGTCAACGCGGGGGAAAGCTACATCAGCACGAACGGAACGTCGTGGAGCGACGCGCAGACGGCCGTCGCCGCGAATGTCTGCGTGAAGGCGTACGCAGGCGGCGCGTCGGGCACGCCCGCTCCGACGCCGACGATCGCGCCGACCGCGACGCCGACGCCCACGAAGGCGCCGACGCTGACGCCGACCATGGTTCCGACGAAGACGCCCACGCCGGTTCCGACAAAGACTCCGACGAAGACGCCGTCACCGCTTCCGACGAAGAAGCCGACAAAAACGCCGACTCCCGCGCCGACGCCGAAGCCGCAGCAGATGGAGATCAAATCGGCCAAGAATATCGTGACGAACGCGGATGTCGTCGCGATGCTGAAGGACAGAACCGTCGCAGCGAACATCGCGGCTTCCATGAAGACGTTGTTCGGCCCCTCCTATACGTCGTCGAACGTTCGGGTTCTCGCGAAGGCAGCGCTCGAACGGACATTCGCCATCTCGGGAAAGACCACGGCCGACGCAACCTACAGCGGAACCGTCAAGAGCAGCAACACCACGACGGACTACTACGGCTTCGTCGTCCTGACGAAGGATCTCAAAACATCGAAATGGAGCGTCTCATCGGTCTCGAGATTCCCCGTCGCGAAAACCGCGAAGGCGACCGTGACCGCGAAGGTCGCGAACGATTCCGCACAGGACGGATCGAGGGCGTTCTACACGGTCGGGAAGGTGAAATTTCCCGTGCTTGTCTTCCGTCAGGCGGCGCTGATCGTATCCGTTCCGCAGAAGCTCGCGAAGAAGCTCGCGGACGGCGAATTCGACGATGATCCGATGGACCTGACGCCCTTCGCTCTGTCGGAAGGCGAAACGGACCTGACGATCGAACTCGCCGACGAGGATGTCACCGAACTGACGGAGGTCCCCTCCGAAGCGGCTGCGAGCGAGGGGGCGGAAGGCGGCAGCGGGTGCAACGCAGGCGCAGGAGGCATTCTTGCGCTCCTGCTGACCCTGCCGGCGCTCCTTCTGACGGGAACCGGAAAAAAGAAGTAACCGAAACGGACGCCATACGACACGGGGGGAAGGGCTTTGGCCCTTCCCCCCGTGTCGTATGGCGCTTCCCCGTTATCGTCCGTCGGGCTCCCGGAGCGAATCCCGGTCCCCGCCTGCGCCGGAGAGAGCCTTCAGGAGGTTTTCCTCGCGGAGCCTGCGCTGCGTGATCTCCCGGATGAACGCGAAGACGTTTCCGGCTCCTTTCGGCACGACGCGGATCTCGTAGAAACAGCGGTGTTTTCCGCGATCCCGTTCGTACTCGGTCTCCTGAACGGTCCCCGTCGCGATCGCCCGTTCCATGGCGGCGCGCAAACCGGCGACAGCCGGCCCGGGAAGGACATCGTCCGCGCGGTTCACGGCTTCGGAATGTGTCCGGGGCCGAAAGATCCCCTGCCGGTCGGACCAGACGGCGACGACGGATCCGTCCGCCGAAAATTCGACCAGCGTATCGGGAATCCGCGAAAGCAGGGAGCGCAACAGCGATTCGCTGCGTCGCTTTGCGTCCCGGACGCGTCGAAAGTCTTCGGGAATATCCCCGATCTCCCTGTCGGGACTCTCCGAACTTCCGGAGGAATCTCCCCAGAAACGAAAGCTGTTCTTTCCCTTGGCCTTGATCATGTACATAGCGGCGTCCGCCTTGCGCATCAGCTCTTCGGCATCCGCCCCGTCAGTGGGGAAGACGGCGATTCCGATGCTCCCGGTCGTGGAGAGGTTCCGCCCGTCGAGTTCGACGGGGCGCGAGATCGCGATCAGAAGTCGTCGCGCGATCATTTCGGCTTCCATCATCCCCTGAATCGACGGGAGGACGAAGAAAAACTCGTCGCCGCCGACGCGGGCCACGGTGTCCATTTCGCGTATGTGCGACTGGAGACGCTCGGCGATGCGGCAGAGCAGGAAGTCTCCGGTCGCATGGCCGAAGTCGTCGTTGACGCCTTTGAGATCGTCCAGGTCCAGCATGAACACGGCGACGCACTCGCCGCTCCTCCCGGCCTGGCGAATGGCGACGCGCAGCCGGTCCGAAAAGAGCGCGCGGTTCGGCAGGCCGGTGAGGGCGTCGTGCGTCGCCTGATGATAGACGGATTCCTGGGAACGTTTCGCTTCGACGGAAAGCGCCGCCTGTTCGGACAGAAACGTCAGGATCTCCAGCTCCCGGTTTCCGAACCGTATCTCCGGCGTGTAGCTCTGGAGCACGATCGCTCCGATCACACGGTCCCGGAGGCGGAGAGGAACGCCGAGCCAGCTTTCCGGGGCGCTCCCGACGATCTCGATATCACCGGCCGCGACGTACCGTTCAAGCTCCTCGGGACTTGAAAGAAGAATGGGCCTGCTATGGCGGATGACGTATCCCGTCATTCCGCGGTCGCCCTTGAGCGGGGTCGGGGTTGTGTCCTTTTCGTCGAAAAAGCAGGGGAACGAGATCATCTGATGCTTCTGATCGTACAGCGCGATAAAGAAGTTCCGGACGTCCATAAAGTCGCCGAGCGCCGACCGGATCGTTTCCATGGTCTGCAGGAGCGTCCCGGGAGCGTTCGCGGCCCGGGAAATCCGGTACATGGCGCTTCGGAGCATATCGCTGGTTTTTCGCCCGGTGATATCCGTCAGGATGCCCTGAAAGAGCGGCCGGCCATCATCCGCGCTTCGGGTGACGTACGTCCGGTCTTCGATCCAGCGGATGCCGCCGTCCTTTGTGAGGATCCGGTACTCCTGAACGTACTCCGGAGATTGCGCTTCCCGGAAATTCCGCGCCCGCTCCCAGGCGGCCGCCAGGTCTTCCCGGAGGATGATCTCCTCGTACCGGACCTTTCCGGACAGGAACTCTTCGGCCGCGTATCCGAACTGTCGGACGTTTTCGGAGATATAGGATACCGGAAGCCCTTCAGCGTCCGACCATTCCACGAACACCGAAGGGCTCCTGTTGATAATCGCCTCGAGATTCAGATGACTCCGCACGACCGTTATGCCTGTAGTATCCATCGCGTTCGTAGTATACCCCAATGGAAGATCGATGCAATCGGCGAAAAAACCGGGAAGAGAGCCGGGGAATTATGCACTCCGACCGCTCTTCCCGGAAAAGCGGTTCCCTCCGCCTATTTCGCGGGGCTCTGCTTCCTGTTGCGGAGCGCTTCCTCCCGCGCCCTGCGTTCGTTCATCTTCGCGACGTCCTTTTCGAGCGCCGCGATAATATCCTCGGCGCGCTTGTTGGGCATGAGTTCGACGCTCCGCCGGTACTTCTCGAGCGCCGCCTCGATCTTCCCCTGCTTCCGGAGGACAGTCGCTTCGTTGTAGAGGAGCGTGGCGAGCTTCGTCCTCTCGACCTGCTCCGCGATCTTCCGCTCGATTCCCTTGACGTGCGCCTCGAGATCGGGCATCGGATAGAGCGACAGGCTCAGTTTGTACATCCGCAACGCATCCTTGAACCGCCCCGTCTTCTGGAGCGCGATGCCTTCGTTGCGCAGGCGGACCGCTTCCTTCATGTCGCGCTGGATCTTGTCGTAGAGTTTCTTCACGTGCGCTTCAAGCTGCGGGTCCTTTCGGTACGACAGGCTCTGCCTGTATTTTTCGATCGCTTCGGCGTTCTGCCCGACCTTCTGCAGCGCGATGCCTTCCGCCCGGAATCCGGCAGCTTTCTCCTTTCGCTCCTTCTCGGACAGCAGCAGCGTTTCGAGCTGATCGGCATACGCCTTCAGCTCCGGATCGGGTTTGCTCTCCAGACTCTCCCTGTATTTCTTGAGGGCCTCGTCGGGCCGGCCCTGTTTCTGAAGTTCGATCCCCTCGCCGCGCAGGAGCTTCGCGCGCGCCAGACGCTCTTCATCCGCGCGGACCTTTTCTTCGAGCACCTTCGTGCGCTTTTCCAGAACGCCGTCGGAACGGA
>CAZVUT010000094.1:0-10385 GCA_964630155.1 uncultured Synergistaceae bacterium | reverse complement strand
TCGAACCCGCGTAAGACTGGAGGGTTTCCATCCCTCATAGGAAGATCGCGGGCATCGTATTCGAGCCGCGCCGCCGATCGCCACAGGGAGGTTTCCATCCCTCATAGGAAGATCGCGGGCACGGCCACGGACAGGCTACGCCCTCCGCGCCCCGCGTGTTTCCATCCCTCATAGGAAGATCGCGGGCGCTTGCCACCGGAGTCGGTGCCGGTCTGGACGCTCATCTGTTTCCATCCCTCATAGGAAGATCGCGGGCGATCCGCGAGACAACGGTAACTGATCTCGTCGAAGGAGTTTCCATCCCTCATAGGAAGATCGCGGGCTCGATGCGCCCGGCCGAAGGGCCCGGACTTGTCTTGAGTTTCCATCCCTCATAGGAAGATCGCGGGCATAGAAACAACGTGCAGGGATCCGTCGAAAGTTTAAGTTTCCATCCCTCATAGGAAGATCGCGGGCACGGCGGACCGGTATCGAGACAGACGACGGGACGCTTGTTTCCATCCCTCATAGGAAGATCGCGGGCATCGTGGTCCCGCTTCGCGCGGCGCGCCCGCATCGTGTTTCCATCCCTCATAGGAAGATCGCGGGCGCGTACTCACTACTCGGGATCGCTGAGGCGGTCGGCGTTTCCATCCCTCATAGGAAGATCGCGGGCCATTGACCAAAGAAATACGAAGAGGTGGTGGCCAATGTTTCCATCCCTCATAGGAAGATCGCGGGCTGGGAATCACCTTTTTGAACGCATACCATTTCCAGGTTTCCATCCCTCATAGGAAGATCGCGGGCTGGTCGAAATCAATACCGATGCCTCTGCTGTCATGAGGTTTCCATCCCTCATAGGAAGATCGCGGGCATGGTTCGTATCAGTACACCCTTTTTTTCAGGAAGAGTTTCCATCCCTCATAGGAAGATCGCGGGCCCACCACCACTACGTATCTGCTTGGTTAATGCATACCGGTTTCCATCCCTCATAGGAAGATCGCGGGCGATTCTGATGGGGATTTTCCCAAGGATAGGACAACGTAGTTTCCATCCCTCATAGGAAGATCGCGGGCCAGTTTGCTCACCCCCTAACCATTTTGGAAATTAGGTTTCCATCCCTCATAGGAAGATCGCGGGCCAGCTTCATTTCGTCGCGCTTATTACGTTTCCAAATGTTTCCATCCCTCATAGGAAGATCGCGGGCGCCCGACCGACCACAGACTACCGGCCGCGCATGACAGTTTCCATCCCTCATAGGAAGATCGCGGGCAGAGAAGCGGAGCGCAGTTCCGTGGGGGCGGTCACCGTTTCCATCCCTCATAGGAAGATCGCGGGCGCCTGGGGCCCCGTGTCTCGCTTGATGATGTAATTAGTTTCCATCCCTCATAGGAAGATCGCGGGCGACTGACAGCCGCAAGGCCCCGGCAATCTGCCGGACGTTTCCATCCCTCATAGGAAGATCGCGGGCCCGTCGCATACGGCTTTCGGACACTATTCTAGCATCTCGGCGCATGAAGCGCATTTCGATTGTCAAGATACCATGCTCTGGAGAAAAGTGCAGTGGTGATCAATAGTTGGAGCTTTAAAAACGGTCGAAAAATCCTGCGTCGATCCCCCGGGTTTTCTGCGCTACCGGAGATCGACGCACAAACGAGGCGCTTTTCTCCCGGCTAGATGAACGAATCGACGCGTCCCTTTTCCACCCCGATGATCGTCCTTTCCGTGTAGCGCTCCATTCGCCACGTATAGATTATGACGCTGTCGCTTTCGGGAGAAAGAATCTTTTCGAGATCTTTCCGAAGCTGCACCAGAAGCGCCGGCGAAAGCTCCCCTTCAAATACCGAATTTTGAACCCAGGTCAGATATCGTCTGCACGTTTTCAGAATCTTTGCGACGCGCTTCTCTCCGACATCGTAGAAAAGGAGAACGAACACGCCGCCCTACCATCTCGTGATGAACGGAGCATACGGCGACTCTCCGAGTATATGCTTTTCGATCTTATACGTTTCGAGACGCAGGAGCCCACGATAGCTGACTTTCCTGCCCAACTGCTGGTGTTCGATGGTTCCCTGAAGGCGTTCTTCCCATGCCTTGAGAACGATTTCCCGACCTGAGTCGGAAAGGAACATGCCTTCGCCCTTCTCGGAGAAGTGCTTTGCTTGAATCATCTTCTTGTTCACAAGCGTCAGAATAAGGCGATCGACCAGAACAGGTTTGAAAATCTCCGCGATATCCAAATTGAGGCTGAAACGACGGAAATTCGTTTCATGGAGAAATCCGATTCTGGGATCAAGATGCGTCCTGTAGATCTGGGATAAAACCGCCACGTAGCACATGGAATTCAGGAAACTGATGAGTGCGTTCATGCGGTTGTCCGGCGGTCGGCGGGTTCTCTTCCCCATGACAAAGGCTTTTTCTTCCGCTACTCTGTCGAAAAAACGGTAGTAACACTCCCGTGCGTTTCCTTCGATGCCCATCAGTTCCGATATTTCATGTGTGTTCGCAACAAGGGAGCGATAGCGCTCCAGATCGTCGAGGATATCCTGAAAATCCTGATCTTTTCGCCGGTCGTAATACGTGATGACCTTCTGCATGTTCACGATCGCGCCGTCAATAAAACGAACCGCCAGCGCCTGACGCAATTCGGATTCAATACAGTGCCGCGCCTGAGCCAGGATGACGGCGCCGGCATTAAGGTGCTCTCTCGGGTAGAATGTACCGACGTAGCCGCCGTAATGGTTGAAAAAATGCAATATGATCTCGCACTTGGCGGCGAATTCCAGAAATCGCTTGTTCAAAGAAACATCACCGAATATCAGAATCTCATCCGTCGTTTCCACAGGGAGATATTTCTTCCCGAGTTCGCTTTCGACGACTATGGTGTTGTCCTTTCTGGATAATTCGCCGGATGTCAACATATAGAGGGTTCGGCCCATTCCGCATCAGCTCCAGCAATATTCGGCGTATGCACAGTTTCGGCAGTATTTTATACGTTCAGGTTGCGGAGGGCTATCCTGCAGCGCGACGCTTCGGATCGTTTCATAGAGCGCATCCAGTCGCTCCATATCTTCACCGGAGATCGAAACGCTCTCCCGTCGGCGTTCTTCAGGGAACAGCAACTCTCCCTTCGCATCCGTTCCGGATTTCTTCAGTTCATAGAGGTAATGCAACAGTTGCATCCGGGCGGCCTCGACGCTCCTGCTGCTCTTTTTGACTTCCGAGACGATCAGCGTTCCGTTATCGTTTCGCACAATATCAAAGCGATTATCGCCGAAAGAAACGTCGTGTTTGTCCCTCGGGTATCGTTCCCGATCAACGAGTCGTCCGAGGATCAGGAGTTCATTGCGCTCGTCGGGCTCGATGCAGTGCGCCATAAGCCACACCTGACGGATGCAGATTGACGCGTACCATACAAGCGTGCCGCCTATTCGCGGCCCCTCAGACAGCAACATCAGGCAACGCCTTCTTTCAAGTCGTCATTACAGGAATGCGCCATCCGTGCCATCCGACAACTCCTGAGGGGGTACAAACCCTGTAACGGCGTCATAGAGCCGCTCCATGCCGTCGCAGGACAACAGCCATCTGTCGGACTGTCTTTGCTCGAAGGGCGGATTCTCTCCCGTGACGAGATTCGAGACGGCCGCCCTGCAACCGGGAACGAAGGATTCCGGGATCTCGACGGCATGTTGCCGCAGCGCGCTCTCCAACGCCCTCTTTTTGTCGAGCGTCTCAAGTGTCCATCGCGTGTTTTCCAGAGAGTCAAGCATCTGGCGGATCTCGGGGCGAAATTCGATGAACAGGGTCGCGAGCGGAACGGGAGCTTTTTCGTAGAGCGGCGGCAAATTGTCCCATTCGCCGCTTTTGATCTTCTCCCATATACTGCTCCCTTTCAGCCCGGAGCAGACGATCGAATAATACCGGTCAATCAATTCCGGGACATCACTCTCGGAAAAACCGGGGCAACCAGAAGCGATCTGTTCCATCGCATCGAGCTGAATGGCATTGTAGACGGATGATGCGAACATTCTGCCGCGTTCGTTGGTGAAGCGAACGATGAGCACGTGACCGGGTGCCGGACCGCCGTGTCTGTTGCACCGCCCTGCGACCTGCACGATACTGTCGAAGGGGCCGAAATCGCGAACGACCCATTCAAAATCCAGATCGACGCCCGCTTCGACGACCTGTGTCGCGACGAGAAAACGGGGGGCTCCCGTCTCTTCGAGGCGTCTGATTTCGCTCAATACGCGCTTACGGTGCGCCGGTGCGAGCCATGTGGACAGGAAATAGATCGGAGCCTCCGGCAGTTCTCCGGTTTTCTGCATCCCTCGAAGCATCGCATGAAGTTTCCGCGCTTCGCTTCGGGTGTTTGCGACAATAAGTCCCGATTTCGAGCCCAAGGGACAATTCTCGCGCAAAATCTGAGGGAACTCATCCAATGAGTGTTGGCCTTCGAGAATCCTGTAATTATGCCTGTTTGTACGGATTTTTCGGCAGGCTGTCGGAGCGATTTCTCGAACACAGGTCTTTCCCGTTTGCACGGCGTCCATAATATGAGGCTGCGTTGCGGTCATCAGAAGAAACGTGGTTCCCCATTCCCTCGCAAGGAGATTGAGCGTTTCTCCAAGTCCCGGCCAACTGTCGGCGCGAATCCCCTGGGGCTCGTCGAGTATGACGACCGCCCTTCCGAGACGATGAAAATTCATCGTTGCGTTCGCCTGCGAACCGTACAATGCCTCCCAGAACTGCGCCATAGTCGTCGTGATGACCGGCAATCTCCAATATCTGAAGAGCGAGGACATGCGTTCGGCGGGAGTCGCGTCTTCGTCTGTTTCCCGGGCGACGGCAATCGAGTGATCCTCAAGGACGTTTTCCTCACCAAATAGCCCGCGGGCGACTTCCGCATTCTGTTCGACGATACTGATAAACGGCAGGGCATAAATGACGGAAATATAGCCGAACTTTTCCGCCAGAATCGATGCGATTTCGAGGCCGATTGTAGTTTTCCCGGCTCCCGTCGGAAGCGTAAGCGTAAAAACGCCGGGAGACGTGATTCGTTTCGCTTCGGCGATGCAGGCGACATGAACTTCCCGCCGCCACTCATCGAGCGGCGTGTCTTTCTTGAAAACGGGGGCGCTAAAGGGAGGAAGCGGCTGGAACGCCGCTTCCTCCGCGCCGAGCGCGTGCATGCGGTCGGCTGTGACGAACAGCGAAAACAGGGACCGGAGACGCAGCCAGGTCATCTCGTCGGTACAGAGGCCGAGAAGCGTTTCTCCCTCAAGATCGCACCAGGCGCTCTCACTCATGTCAGGAGTCCAGCGAGGGAGCACCTTCCGTATGCGATCCTGCACGACTCCAAAATTCATGGCGTCGCCAAACCAGCATTCCACGGCATCTTTCGCGCTTCGTATCCGTCCGTGGTGATTGCGGACAAGATCAGCCGCGAAAATATCACCGGTAGAATCCATCGTGAAAAACGAAGAACCGAATGAATGCGGTACTTTTCCGCCGTTGCCCCTGAGATACGACTGCCATTCCGTTGTTGATTTGGCGATGTCGTGCGTCAGCGATATGAGCGAAAGCGTCGCCCTGTCCTCCGGCCGCAGTATCGAATGACGCAACTCTAGCGCAAGTGAGATTCGCTCCACTCCGGCAAGGTGCCCATAGAGCGGTTTCCCGGGGTGACTTTCGATACTACCAGGCAGGAAACCAGACAACAGTGTCCTCACCGCATCGGGTGACATGGGCGCCTCCTTTTTCCAAGAGTCGCAATTTCTTTTCTGAAGACGGTGCGTACACGATATCCACAGTGCGCGTGAGGCTTCTTTCCGTATTCATTGAGAACGGCATTCGTTCCTTGAACGCCCCTCCCGAAGCCACGACATCAATGCTCATTCCATCGCCCCATGGAATGACGGTGTCCACATCTGTAGCGATATTTTTGTCCAGAAACCTCGGCTCAAAATGCCCGACGTACGTGATATCCGCAAGCGCATACGCAACTCCGAGATACGGCGTATAAATAAAGGTTTCGTTTTCGAGATGCTGACGCAACACATCTTCAATCGAGCCTTCGACATAGATCCTGTAGAGCGGAGAACGGACGAATTGATGCTTGACCTGTATGTGGGGGTTCTTGTTGGCGTTTTTTGTATTCCAAAAATTCAAAGCATGTCGTTCAATAGTCCCGTATTTCATAATACGAAGAGCAATTTTCGTTTCGTGCATTGATTCCCAGTAGCCGGCCATGCAGCTTTTCTTGGAACTATTATGGTTGAGTCCCACAACGGCAGCGATGATCCCCGCTACAGCCGTTGGCGGCGGAAAGGGAAAAGAGACGGTAGACGTCGTGGTATACGCTTTCCGAAATAATGCAAGCGAACCACCGATGTCGAAGACCACCGCCATGTCGATCACCTCTTTTCTTCCGAGAGTTTCCCTCCCAGTGTTTCCACTAGTCTGTCTTTCCCCGTGATACGCATACGTTCATCACATAGCATTCTCACGCTCTCGACATGGGTTGCCTTTGCGGCTATCGATTTCCCCAAAGAGGCAATATCAAGAAGCACGGTATCGACCGATCGTAATGCCAGCTGCGCTTCATCTTCAAGAGCCTTCCCATTCTCGTCGACAAGTCGGACACGTTCGTCGAGTGCGCCTATTGAACCATCGAAACCGGCTTCATACGTCACTTCAAAAAGGGCCAGCGGCGCATGCCCGACTTTGCTTCGACTGATCAAGTTCGATGTCCCGTTCCATAGGGCTTTCGAAAGATCATTGAGGTCTGCCGTTGTTGCGCTTGTTTCACAGGATGCATGCTGGTTGGCGATGCCGTATACTGCGATCATGCAAAATGGCACAATATACTCGTTCCGGAAAGACCGCTGTGCACTGTCTTCTTTTCGTGCAAACGCGGCCGTGCCCTGGACAAACTGTTCTTTCACGCGGTGCAGGCTGCGCCCCCACTTGAACTGAACGGGGCCGCACCAGGAGAACGATTCTTTCCCCGGAAGAGCAAAAGTCACCCCAAAGAGACGCGTGTCGATGCATTGCGCCAACGCTTCTTTCCCTGAAGATACATTGAGATTCTTTTTAAGGATTTCCACGCGTTCGTTCAATGTCTGCGCCTCTCCATCAACGAATACGTTCTTCTGTTCTCTCAACCATTGATCCCGGATCGTGCGTTTGATCCGGACGTCAGATACGAGAACTTGTCCTGTTTCGTCGTCCTTTCGGGGAGCATTGGCGTTGAGTGGGTCGCCGTTGGGATTTGCATCTTTCACGCTGTAGACAAAGAGCAGTTCTCTTCTTTTCTCGAAGGCCATCGTCTTATTCCTCCTGTTCGTCTTCTATTTGGGATTCAGAAGTTTTTCCGGCGTCTTCTTCAGTTTCCTTCGGAAATATTTCTTTGTAATAGCGCCATGCGTTCGTGAATGCTACGGAAAATGCAAAATTCCCGTCGATGCCGAGATCTCGCTTGCCGCTTTGAAGCAACAGTTCTCCCGCCGTACCCAGAAGCTGCGAGACTCGTCCCGCGTTTTTCAGGCGGTAGGCCCGAGCAAGATCCGGCACGCGCGCAAGCAGGCGCTGGATGTCCCGGATCTGCAGCTGTCCGAAGGAAATCTGTTTGAACAGCGGCGCGTCGGAAATGGAACCTTTCTCCGTCTGTTGCGCCGCAACGATGCCGAGGACGATCCCGCTCAGAAATACGCCCTTTCCCGCTTCGCTCCGAAGATAGGGATCGGAAAACCGGTCCAGAAAGTCGAACTGCATGTCTCTGTTTCACCTCTCATTCGATCGGATAAGAAAATCGACAACTCTTGCCATATCGAGCGTGTGGATTCCTGCATACTTCACCCATTCCGGATCCGCGAAATTCCCCGGGAAACGTGACACTGCAAGGGCCTTGATTCCCATGATATCTATCGTTTCTCCCCCAAGAAGACGTCCCAGAACGTTGAGCGCCTTGTCCCGAAGCCATTTCTTTTCTTCCTCACCCTTTGCTCCCTGAGAGAGGAAAAGGGAAACGACGGCGCGGATTGCGTAATCCAGATTGTTCTTTTCGTTTTCATCCATGCCCGCACGCACAGAAAAAGGATATGCCATAATGGCTTTCGACCACAGAGTTGCAAGCTTTTTCAGACGCGTTGGGGGAACGTCTTCCACCATCAGGTGAATCAGTTCCTGGCTCTTTTTCTTCTCCCAGAAGACAAAATGAAAAACAAGCCCATCTCCTTGGTATGCAAGAAGCGAAAAGAGCTTTTTTTCAATACGGATTCCATTTTTGATAAAATCACGAGACCTTTCATCTAGCTGCTGGAGCTTATCTCCGGAAAACAAGAGTTCTGGAATCACAAAGGCATTCATTCCAACGATAATATCCCCACGTACGTAGACCCTGTCGATATAGCTTCTTCCCCGCGACATCAACCCGAAACAGGAACGGCAAAGAGGCCACACCCTCCTTCGGGATGCAGCATCTTCTTTTTCGGAAACCGGAAGCCCAGGTAGAAAACCAGGTTTGTCGAAGGTAGCGAAAGTAAAAACTTTATCCAAATTGTTATGCGTTTCTATTTCATCCATCTCCGCCATACACTCCGAGCATACCCACTTTGACAACGGTATCCTACAAGAGGACTTCTTGTGATGGGTTGTCGGTACTGAGTTTAGCTTCATACGAAAATGCCCGCGGTATTGGGGAACTTCTCCCGGCCAAATGAACAAACCACTTTGGGCTAAACCAAATACGAGAACGTATGAAACTTTTGGCAGACACCAGAGTTCTGTTAACTGGTTAAGGAATTTGCCAGTCAGTGCATCAAATATCGCCTTGATTGCACCCTTTTTCCATATGCCGGTTCTTTCATATTCGTTCAGCACTTGTTCCCTGAGCTTGTAAAAGTTGGTCTTGGTGTTTGTTTCCCAGTCGTTTTCACCAACAAACGCTTTTCTCGCTGCAGAGGCCTCTTTCTTTCCTTTCCAGAGAATGTGAACTGGAGCAAATCTCCAGTTAACATTTGAACCAACCGGTTTCCTATAAAGCAATTTCTTTTTTAGAGCCTCGGCATTCGGAGCATCTCCGCCCGCGCCATATTCGATGCGGTCGATCCGGTCTATTCCCTCAACGTCAAGAATGGCGTTTTCATCCGCAAGCGCCCCCTCGACGTTGCGCACCTTCAGCCAGACGCGGATAATCTGTCCCTTTTCCTTGCTGTCCAGCGGCATCGGGAGACTGAGGAAGTTGGCGATATCCTCAAATGGATCATTCTCAAGCAATCCCTCCCGTTTCTTCGCAAGCATCTCCGCTTCCATACGACCAAGTTCCTTGACTGCGTTCAGAAATCCCATTCCTTCACCTCCTCGATAATTGCAGGCGTTGAATCCTTTTCACGGTCACGATTCACCTCCCGTTTCGGACAGTCGAATCCGCGCCCTTCGATAGTTCCACGCAACCGAACCCCGCTGAGTTTTTTGCCCCGAGACCGCAATCAAGCGCGATTTGTAGAAGTTCCTTCGGGCCCTGAAGACGAAATCGTCCCCACCACCCTTTGATTGGTCTTGGATCGTCAGGCCGAAACCGTGCAACCTGTTCGCGGATCTTCCCCAACGGGGTAATTTGCGCCTTGCCCTCGGGAAGCGGACCATCGGGAAATAGAGCCTGACGCTTATGTGCAAGGTTCGTGTGGATCTGTTCGATAAAATCGGATTCTTCCGGATGGTGGTATACGGTAAAGGGTTCGCCTGACTTTCTATAAAGCGTTGAGTAGCATGTGATCGGCGAGAGCGTGTACACGGTAATATCTCCCGTCTCTGCACGCGGCTCCCGGATTGTGACGCCGGAACACAATAACGGAGTGTTTCCGATCCGGACGATTTCGTTCCGAAACGCTCCGTCCGTAACACCGGATATCGTTGCGCGGACCGGTGTTGCGATCGTAACCGTGACCGGTGATTGGAAAACAATATGCGCTTCGGTAAACGTCGGTCGAACGGAACTCTTAGGCCATGAGAAGGCGAAGAGTTTGTACCGGCGATCGGCCGCCTCGTATCCTTCATCGTGCAGGAAAGTCGCAAAAGCTCGCGGCAACAATCCGTAGATGAGCGCCTGAACAAGGTGGAGATTGATGCGCGGAATCTGAATCGATTCTCCTTCTTTGGGACGGAGTGATATGTCGAGAAGCATGTAGTTCCTCCAATCAAGGTATGGAATTACTTGAACAAAACATAAAGTGTTATAACCTGTCATTAATTTTCACATTTCTCCCCAACAGATCTCGCCCACTTTCGCACCAGCTCGCGCAACTCTACCGGCGCTACCGCCTCCGCGCTCGGCGCGGAGGCCAAAATCCAGCGCGCCACGTCGTCGAGGTTCGGCACGACGGCCTCCAGCGTCAGGGCGCAGCCGT
>CAZVUT010000093.1:6313-10442 GCA_964630155.1 uncultured Synergistaceae bacterium | reverse complement strand
AAATGATCATCAAGCGGCTCTTTTCAGCGCTCCATGAAGACCCGGAGAGTTTTCTGAACGAATCCGCACGGAAGAAGTATTCCGAAGCGCCGAATGAACAGAAGATGCGCGTGCTCTGCGATTATGTCGCGGGGATGACCGACGAATACGCTGCGCGCCTGTACTCGATGATCTTCCTGCCGCGTTCCGGCTCGGTCTTCGACCGTTTGTAGCCGGTTTCCCGGACGGAGGAAGGAGCAGGCATGGATTCAAAATGGGACGGCCTTATTGACGAGCATATCAAACGAGATATCGCCGTCGATATTATGTCGATGATTCTCGCCAAGAGGCTGAGGGAGGGCGCAACGGATGAAGAGATGAAATTCCTCATGTCCGAGCGCTATGCGATGTACACCGGCGACGCGGAAACCATTGAAAAGATACTGACGGTGTACGCAGAGGAGATTCGGGATTCGTTTTAGCGCGCTCGGAGGATTCAAGGCCGATTCCGCGAGCGGATGGAAGAAGGCGCCCGCGCCGCCGGAGATTCTGGGCGTATACGTATTTTGGGCAGACTCGTCAGGACTGGAGGGTATTGCATGAAACGGAAAAAAGACTCCCCCATCGAAGATACGTTTCCGCGGAGCCTTACTCCGGATCGCGAAGCGGATCTGTGGAGGACTTGCGTCAGATGTACTCTCAAGAAACTAGTCCTGAAAAATGTCGCATGTGCATACGAAAAGATCTGTCGCGACAGTTTCTCGCCGAACCCTTCCTCTCCCGGCGTTTTCGATGTCCCCCCCGGCACGATGGCGGACCTCCGGATGGCCGTCCGTGCATTCTGGAAACATGTCGACGCGAAGAAAGCGCCGACGGCCGAGGATACAAAGACTCTTCTCGAAACCGTTATCCGCGCGTGTGAGCGTCGCAGCCAAAGGAATACGTCTTCCGAGCCCGAAATGAATAACAGAATGGAGTTCATTGTATTCGCGGAAAACAGAAATCTCTTCTCTGGCCCCGCCGACAAGGCTGACTGCGCCCCTTTCGAGATCTGCGACATCGCGCCCCTGTATCAACGCGTCGAACCCCAGGTCGAGCGCATTCTGAAAAAGATAGAACAAGAGCCGGATACCTACTGGAGGGACACGCTCACGAAGGTTCAGTTCGTCAGCCGCGTCCGGGGCAAACGGAGGGGAACCTGCTACACGAAAGAAGTTTTCGATCTGCTCTGCGATTATGACGAATTCCGGACGATCCGCCGTATGAAAAAGCCGCGCTCCGCCGAGGAGAAGCAAGCGACGTGGAACTTCTGGAAAGCCTGCAAGAAGAAGCTCGGAGAACCGGCGGAATGGATGGACCGCGTGAGCGTTCCCGGTGTTGAATGTCTCCCTGACGAACCGGACCGATGAACGCCGGGGGAGAGATTTTCCGAAACGACGCACCGGATTCGTCGAATTCACGCCCGGAATTTGTTGTGAAGCAGGATATCCGCCAGCCATAAGGGCATTTTGGGTGCGACCGACACAAGCCGGTCGAAATCCTCGGGCTCCATGTTTTTCTTGATGGTTTTCATGATGTCCTCGTCGACCTCTTTCGGGCCGAGATAGAGCAATGCGATGGCCGCCGCGCCGGCCATGCTTCCCATAATCGGAGCTATGGCTTTTTTTCGTGGCGCCGATTTCAGATATATCGGTTGTCCTTTATCGAATCGAAGCACGCGCGAACGTCCCGTAGTACAACATACTAGAGCCATCTGGTTTTGCGTCGTCAGCCTCAACGCGGAGAGCGCCCGCTCCGGGCTGACCTCGAAGACCTCTCCCGTCAACCGCGAGATCGCTTTCATGATTGCTTTTGGCAACGCAGATACTTTGCCGAAAAGCTTGGACATCTTCGGTAAAACGTACAACCCCCGCATCAGACGAAACAGTTTCTCCGCGCGAACCAGCCTCGACAACGCGTGCGAAACCGTCGTCCTCTTTCCGAGGTGCAACAGCTCGCGCGTCCAGAAGGGGTTCCCCTCGCCCATCTGTCGCGCAAACTCCATGATGCGCTCGTCGATTCCTCCGGGCGTCTTCTCCGGGTTCTTCGTATCCGTCGAATTTGATGTGTTCATGAAATGACCTCTTTTTGCCGGATATAATACCGGTTTTTCTGATCAATACCAGAGAGCGATATTACGACCGAAGCCTGGGACGTTCCCGCCGCCGGATTCATATTCGTTTCGGCTCCGTTTCGCGGAACCGACACCGCGGAAGAAAAACCGGGGGGAGTAAAACGCAGACAGGGTCCTTTGGGGTGTTGTACGATTGCCCCGACGAAGAAGATAACGACATTATATCCCTAAGGAGGGGTTCTGATGAAGCGAGGTCTGATCTGCGAAGATGCGGCGGTTGTGCGGGAATGGTTCGACAGGGAGGTTGCCTGGAATCTCACACAGGGCAACCCGATCGTCGTCGTATCCGACACCGTTTCGAACCTCCCCGACGCTGCGGCCACCGCGCCGGTGTTCGCCGCCGGCGCGAATGTCGTCATCGACCCGGCGTTCGAATGCCTTCTCGCCTCCAGGTCCATTCTCGGAGCCGCCCTGCGGTTCTCTTGCTTCGCGCGCAGAAGAGAAGACGAAGCATCCGCGGATTTCGACACCTCCCTCTCCGCCGCGGGTTCTTTGCTGGAATCGCTTTTCACCGACGTCCTTCCGGCATGGATCGATGCGGGGGACACGGTGTCGCTGACCGAAGCGATCTTCCGCCGGTGCGCGGATCGCGCCGCAATCGACGACAACTACAAGATGCCGATGGGCATTCTCGAGACGATTCCGCCCGTCCTCCGTCAGGGGAGGGGCGGCGTCAAAATGCGCGAATGGGGGCCGAAAATCCTCCGCGTCCGCCCGTCGGATTTCGGCGGCCGATGGCATTTGCGTTTCCTTTTCGACGCGCTCCGTATCGCGTTGCAGCCGTTCACGATGCTTGTTCCCGACATCGACCGTCTCCCTGCGGAAACCCAGAGGGAGATCGAACGCTGCATGCGTTTCGGATGCAGCGTTCCCGAAACCGATCAGGACACGGCGTTCGGACTGTGGAACGCTGACGGCTGCGACCGCGTCGAGCCGCTGCTGTACAACGAAGACATTCTCTTCGGACGGTGCCGGAAGAAGGAGAATCTCCGGCTCTTCCGGAAGCTCGTCAACGCCCGTCTGCGCACACGGAGCGGAAAAATCTCCTTTCTCGGCGAAAAGGATCCGACGGAGCTTTCGGGCGGAGTCCTGCTCTTCAAGCATTGGGGGCTCTGGTCTCTCGTGTCGACCGAGACGCCGCATCCGTATTATGCCGATGATGCCGCTTCCCGCGTCGAGTGGGAGGAATCCGAGGACAGGGACTCCGAAATGGAGAGCCTGAAAGCGCTGCTTTCCCGTGCGGATTGGCGCGACACGGAGGAACGCACCGCTCTTGCGCGCAATATCCTCACGGGCGAAGGCGCATTCGCCAACTGGTATTCTCCGGAGGAAAGAAAGACGTTTGAAGCGACTCCGGACACATTGGAGGCGTGGTTACTCCCTACGTCGCCGTATACCGTCATGCTGACCAAGAGCGAGACTCCGGAGGAGGATGGCGTGAGTTTTTGCGAGAGGATATTTGCGGAAATCGAGAAAGCGCAAGCGCTTTCCGATACCCCTGAGGGCTGCCTGAGAAAAATGGAACGAGAGGCGGAAACCAAGCGGAAGCGGCAGGAGCTGATGGATGCCGATCCCGAGTTTTCCGGGCTTGCGGAGCGCGCCCGGGAGTATGTTCAGCGGATTCCCGCCGAACTGCTCCCCCTCCGTGACCCACGGACGGAACCGCGCAACAGCGATGATGTCGATCCCGAAATCCTCCTGGAGATGGCGAAAGACTCCGCGATCGGGGGCATTGTCTTCGCACAGATTACGGGTATCTGCCCCCAGCAGTTCTACGCCTACCTCGGGACGCGGAGGGTGGGATACGTGCGCCTGAAATACGGCTGTCTGACCTGCGAGTACGACGGATGCGGGGGCGAGGTCGTCTTCCAGGCGACGACCGAAGGGTATGACTGCTTCGAGAACGATGAGGAGAATGTCTTCCTCGTCGCGATCGCGAAGGCGATCCTGCGCCGTTTCGTGGCCGATTGCGACAAG
>CAZVUT010000093.1:4557-6213 GCA_964630155.1 uncultured Synergistaceae bacterium | reverse complement strand
GGGTGCATGACGTGCGACCGGCGATGTTTTTTTCGACGGTATTCTGCTGCTCCATGATATCGGGTTTTTTCGGGACGCCGTTTCTTGCCGCTTCGCGGCCGGAGACGGCGATGCGCCTCATGATGCGGACCGGGAAGGAACATGCCGGGGTGCAGGCTTTGGAGTGGTTCCGGTATGATGCGGAGAAGGGATGCGCCGAAGCGCAATACATTCTGGGACTGATGCGTGAGAGCGGATGGGGGTTGCCGAAGGATGACGCAAAGGCCGCCGCTTGGTACCGCAAAGCCGCGGAACGCGGGCATGCCGCTTCACAGTACAGCCTCGGCCTGATGGTCGCAAACGGCCGGGGCGCACCGAAAAGCGACGCGGATGCCATTGATTGGTTCCGCAAGGCCGCCCGACAGGAGCTTCCCGACGCGCAGGTCCGCCTCGGCGTGGCGTACTCGGAAGGCCTGGGCGCGCCGCAGGACGACGCGGAGGCGATGAAGTGGTTCCGCAGAGCCGCCGAACACGGGGATCCCCGGGCTTTGTTCCACCTCGGGCTGATGTACGCGGACTGCCGGGGCATTCTTTTGCCGGACGTGATACTGGCCGAAGAGTGCTTGCGCAGGGCCGCCGAACAGGGGCACACAGGCGCCCGGAACCAACTCGGCCGGTTCTACCTGTACGGCCCGGTCATGATGCAAAACAGATTCCGGGCCGCTTCGTGGTTTCTGAAAGCCGCCGAACAGGGGGACGCCGAGGCGCAGAACAACATCGCCATGATGTACGCGAAAGGGACGGGCGTGCCGCTGGATAAACGGGAGGCCTACAGCTGGTTTTTCACCGCGGGGAGATTGGGCCACGCAGAAGCTCGCCGTCACGCCGAAAAACTGAGAGTTCATATCCCCGACGCGGAAGAGATCGAACGCAAGGCCGACGAAACGATCCGCCGGAACGGGTGGAAATGACGCGCCGGTTTCCGGATCGTCGATGCGGAAGTCTCCGGAGACAATTCCCGGGCGGTGACGCCGTTCACCATTCGTTGTTCAAAAACCGCACGACGCGCCGCTGCAAATGCCTTTCGATCGTCCGGAGTCTCTCTTCGGGAAAGGCGTATTCCGGATGCCTTTCAAACGAGAAGTCGACGAGCCGTTTCACCTGCCTGCGCTGAAGTTTCTTCAGAGAGATCGCGCAGAGTTCGGAATACGTTTCCCTGTAGGGCGGCCTGCGCGTCTGCGCGTAGTTTTCGAGCTTTTCCCCGGTTTCGATCTCGTCGGCCATCGCGTAGCAGAAGAGCGACGCCCCGTTATCGAAGACGGGGGCCGGCGCGGTGATTTTCCCGGTGCGGTTGTCCCTGAGGACGCCGAAGTTGCCGAAGTGCCGGTCCTGCTGGTACACAAGGGCGTCGAAGACGATCATGCTGCGGATCGCTTCCGAAAAGCGGGCTCCGAGACTATCGAAAAAGCTGATGCAGGCGAGGATGCCGCCCTGCGGAACGACGACGCCCGCGGACACGAAGGATGTGTCGATATCCGTGAAGAGTCCGCACCGCGACACGAGGCGCCCTTCGCGGAACGTCAGGCCGTATTCGACGGCGTCGAGCCCCATCTTCCGCGCGATCTGCGAGGCGAAATACTCGCTGTACGGTTCGAGCCCGGAGTTGGCGAAGCCGGA
>CAZVUT010000093.1:0-4457 GCA_964630155.1 uncultured Synergistaceae bacterium | reverse complement strand
CCGGAGTTGGCGAAGCCGGAAGTTCCGCCCTTGTACAGGTAAATGCCGGTTCCTTCGATCCCCCACGACTTCGGAAGCATCCCTCCGGTCGTGAGTTCCGGAGTGACGGAGACGCGGCGGCAGGGCGTAGCGCGTCCCGTGAGGGCGACGGCGCCCAGGGCGTCGTCGAACGGATTTTCATACGCGTTGCATTCGGCGAATGATCCCGTTTCGTCCGACCGCGACACCAGGTAGCTGTCGTTGAGCGAGACGCCCTTCGAGGTGTCGAGGATTCCCATCATGTCGGATCGGCGAAGCCCGAGAGACTCCAGGATCTCGTCGGCGTAGTATCTGTTTTCCGGAATGATCCGGTCGCGCAGCCACGATTCGATCCCCTCGCAAGACGCCGTCAGGCCGTACGGGAACAGGTGCGTCTTTTCGGACAGCACGATCGCGTCGCTCACGGCGCATCCGTTTCTCCTCCTCGCGGGGTCTTCCGGGGAGAGGACGAATTCGAGAAGGGGCTCGTCGTACAGCCGCAGCGTGTACCGCGCCGCGTCCTCCGGGCGTCGGACTATTCGAGCCATCGGCGCGCCGTGGCGGTTCGTTCCGTCACGTCGCTGAGGATCTTCGACGCGAGGGACGCGTCGATGCGCGATACGGGGAGCATCTCCGGAAGCGCGTCGTCGATTCGCGCAAGGAGGTCGAGCATCCGTTCCGCGCTCACGTATCGCCGGACGAAGGCGCAGAGCGTTTCAACGTCCTCCGGTTCTTGAACGGCGAGTCGGCGCGCCCCTTCGTCCGTATCGAACAGGAGCGCGAAGTAGGGCAGATTGTAGACCGCGAGGTTCGACACGTCGTACAGCGGCGCGGGGCGGAGTTTCATTCCACAGGCGGGGGAACCGGACACGACGAACGAGAAGTTCCGAAGGTGCATGTCCGTGTTTCCGATACACATCGAGAAGAAGAGCCCTTCCGCGAGACTCCCCCGGGAAGCCGCGTCTTCTTCAGGAATTGTCGTGACGAGTTCTTCCGCCCGGAAATCGTACTTCTCGCTGTCGCTTCCTAGGCCGGTCCCGCATATCACGGGCGCTTCGACAAAGAGTTGCGGTTCATCTCCGGCGACGTCGAACCTTCGGGACAAAAGCCCGTCTCCGATGTCCGGCAGTCCGGTATCGACGAGAACGCTCTTCGCGCAGTCGAGGCCGATCCGGGCGGCGAGCGAACAGAACAGATGCTCGTTCGCGACAAATGCCGGAAGCGACGCATGGCGCGACCACGAAGGGGCCGTCTTGAGGATCGCGTTCCCCCGCTCCCCCTCTTCCGGCAATCGGATGACATCCGGCCCCGCAACGACGACGATCTTGTCCTGCGTTCCGGAAAAGAGCGAGACGTCCCGGGCCCGCCTGGATGCGACGCTCCGGAGGACATCTTCAGGAATCGACAGCGTTCCGGCGACGACGTCGCCGAAAGGGACTTCCGGGAAGCGTTCCGGAACGTCATTCGCGAGCGCATCGTCAAACGATAGCGCCGGGTGATCGCGGATCGACGTGAGGAGAAACAGCGGGTCGGCCCGCCCGACCAGGCTGATCAGGCGGTCGTATCGCCGCCTCTCCGACAGGAGCGACTTGAAAACGCCGAAGAGCCGGTCGTTCTCTCCGGAAAGCCCGGGAAGGCATCCTAATGTCGACGCCCGCCCCGCTTCCGACGGCGCGAAGCGGAAGGCGCCCCGGTCGTCATGGGAGAGCGTTCCCGCATACGCCCCGCGAAAGTACACGGGAATGTCGCCGGATTCCCGGAGCGGAGAAAGCCCGTCGTTGCGTTCGCCCTCGCGAAGCCATTCGTCGCGCGAGGAGATCCATGAGGACATATTCATCACCGCCTTTGCATCGAACGATAACATATGATATTTTATATGTCAAAGACGCAGGATCGTCCCCGCCCCGGGAGACGAGAGCGCGACATCAGGAGAGATCGGAGGCGAGGGACATGACGCAGGCGGATTCCGGTTCGGCCGTAACGGACATTCTCGACATCCCGTGCGGCGCGGGAGTGTTCCTCTGCGCCGACCACCACCTCGGACACGAGGGCGTGACGGATTTCGAGGACCGCCCCTTTCCTTCGCTCGACGCGATGCGGGACGGCCTCATCGAACGGCACAACGCCGCCGTGACGCGGGACGATGCGACCGTGCTCTTTCTCGGAGACCTGTATCGGGGGTGGGTCGCCGAAGATCCGAAGCATCTTCGGATTGTCCGGGAGTTTCTCGCCGCGCTTCGCGGACGCAAGATTCTCCTGCGGGGCAACCACGATCATTTTCCGGCGCCGTTCTATCTCGAGGCCGGGTTCGACGCCGTGGCGACGAAGGAGATCCTGCTGCGCTGCGGCGAACGGCGCGATCGGATCGTCCGGTGCGTTCATTCGCCGGAGCCGGTCGTCGGACATCTCGTTTCGGGCTTCGAGGACATGCCCGAAGGATACGGCCGCGTCGCCGCGGAGCTTGAGCAGGGCGCGGCGCTTTCCGGCGAGTGGTTCTGCGGCCACGTCCACAGGACGTTCCGAAAGCTCGGCCCGATCGTGAACGTCGGCCTGGACATCTGGGACTTCGCCCCGGTTCCGCTCGATGCGGCGCTGGCGCTGCTCGAAGATCCGGCGACCGTGATTCCCGGGCCGCGAGGCTTCGTCCGGAAGCGGAATTTTTCGCTCTTCTACGACGACGTCTGACCGCGCCGTGCGACTGAAGGATATGACGACCGCGCCCGACTCGCCTCTCCTCGCGAAAAAGCGGAAACAGCTTGCGCTCCCGACGGATCTCGACCTTTCGTCCCTCGTGCTGACGGCGGACTGGCATCTCTCGCACCCGAACATCCTCCGGTACTGCCCCAACCGGAAGTCCGCCACGATCGAGGAGATGGAAGAATCTCTCGTCACGCGGTACAACGAAATCGTCGGGCCCGGTGACGTCGTCATTTTCGCGGGCGACTTCTTCTGGAAGGGATGCAGGGGAGACTCGGCGTCGTCGGAAACTGTGCGGTTCCGGCTGGAGCGGATGCGGCGCTGTCTCGAGCGGCTTCGCGGAAGGAAGTATCTCGTTCGCGGAAACCACGACACGTTCCGCGAAGACGAATATCTCTCCGCAGGCTTCCTCGGCTTCGGCGACGTCGCGGTCCTTCAGGCCGATGGGGACACGTTCACGGTCCTGCACTCGCCCCGGAATGTCGTCGCCCCGTATGTGAAGCGTGCGGGATGCGCCGGCGACCGCTATACGGGCCGTCCCGAAGATTACGGGGCGCTAAGCGACGTTATCGCGGAAATTCCGGGGCGGTATGTGTGCGGACACGTCCATCGGCTCTGGCGGCGCATCGGTCCGTTCGTTAATGTCGGCGTCGACGTGTGGGACGGGCGCCCCGTGCGGTTCTGCGAAATCCCGCCGCTGTTCTCCGGAGAGACGCAAGCGCGTCCGCATCTGCCGGCATCGATGGGAGATATATAAATACATCAGGTCGAGCAATTTTTTATAAATTGCCGTTTCTTCAACTTATAAAATACAATTTAAAATGGAGGTCTTCGCATGAAACCGGAAAACGCCGATCACAACGAGATGCCGAATCCCTTCGTCCTCACGCCGGAGCGAAGAGAGGAGCTGCGCGAGAGTCACGCCCGCTGCAAATACAAGAGGCGCGCCATGAACAGCCTCGCGAAGGCATACGCGCAGGTGTGCAGCGTCAGCTTCACGCCGGATGATATTTCCGGCGTTATCGATGTGGACCCTCTCACGATGGACATCCTCAGGGCCGCCGCCGTCGTGTACTGGACAATCGCGCCCCGGGCAGAGGGGCCGACGACGAAGGAAGCGCGGAATTTTCTCAACACCTTCATCGAGTGCTCTTACGAGCTCCTTGACCGAAGTGAACGGTATTCCGTCCCCGAGATGCGGAACCGTATGGAGTTCCTCATTCTCAAGAACACCCGGAGATTTTTTTACGGACCCAAGGACAAGGTGGATCTCGCTACGTTCGAGATCCGCGACATTGCGCGTGTCTTAGGGCTCGACGAATCCCGGATCACGCGCATCCTGAAAGCAATCTCGGAGGAACCCGAAACGTACTGGAGCGACCGGCTCAAGGGCGTTCAGTTCGTCAGCCGCATCGAGGGCAAACGGCGGGAAACCTGCTATACGATCGAAATCTTTGATCTCCTCTGCGATTACGAGGAATACCGGAAAATCCTCCGGATGGCGACTCCTCCAAACAGAGAGCCCCGCTCAACCGAGGAGATGCAGGAGACATGGGACTTCTGGAAAGAGCGCAAGAAAAAATACGAGGAGAATGTGGAATGGATGGAAAGCGTCGATCTTCCCTTCGTTCCGGACTCCCCAGACCGGTGAAGTTCGCGCCGCGCATACGGGAGATGATCGAAACGTCTCCGTCCGAAGAGGCGATCTTCACGAGCGACCTCGTCGCCCGGTGCGTGCGCGA
>CAZVUT010000092.1:0-10568 GCA_964630155.1 uncultured Synergistaceae bacterium | reverse complement strand
GGTCGTTGCTCGACCGTTTCGGACTCTCGAACGTTCCCGTCGGCCGGGTGCCGGGAAACCTGACGGATCACTATGACCCGAGGGACAAGTCGCTCTCGCTGTCCGATACTGTGTACAACAGTACGAGCATCGCCGCGATCGGCGTCGCCGCACATGAGGTCGGTCACGCGATTCAGGACAAGGAAAGATACGCTCCTCTCGCCATACGAAACGCCATTGTCCCCGTGGTGGGCATCGGGTCGAGCATGGCCATCCCGCTCTTTTTCATCGGGCTGTTCCTGCGCGGCGAGTTTCTTATGAACCTCGGCATCGTGCTCTTCCTCGGAGTGATCGTCTTTCACGTCGTCACGCTTCCGGTCGAGTTCGACGCGAGCAGCAGGGCGCTCCGGGTGCTCGGTGATACGGGCCTTCTCGGAATGGACGAGGTTTCCGGCGCGAAGACGGTGCTGAACGCGGCCGCGCTGACCTATGTCGCCGCGACGATCATGGCGTTTGCGCAGCTCCTTCGGCTTCTGGCGCTTCGCGGATCGTTCGGAGATCGCGATTAGGTGCGCATTGCCGCTTCACGGATGCGCATCGGTGGATTATGATGGTGGGGCGGTCGAAGGGCCGCTCCACTTCTTTTTTCTTGAGGAAGGATAGATCGGCATGCCCCTGCTCCTGATCGTTCTGCTTCTGTTTCTCGTTCCCTGGGTGGGTATTATCGTGCTCGTCATGTTCGGCGTCTTCGCGTTGCTGGCGGTGACGCTGGGGTTTGCCGCGAATTCGTTCGTATGGCTTTTCGCCGGCCCGACGCAGCTTTTCCGGATCCTGTTCAATCACAGGGTTCGCAAGAATCACGCGATCGAACACGCGACCGTACATGTTCTCGGGGATCGTTTCGGACGCTTGAACATCGAAGGGATGGCCGAAGAAGGAGGGTTCTCGCTGCGAGGGCTCCGTGACCGGGACGTTGTTTCGATAGCCGCGCGATCCGCCCTGGAACGTCTCAAACGCGGCGAGATCGAGCTGGCGATACATCCCCGGTGCGGCACGACGCTTGTCGTTCTGAACACGCTCGCATCCGTGCTTTTCCTGTCGCTTCTTGCATTGACGGGGAGCTTCAGCCTGCTGACGGTGATTGTCTCCCTGCTTCTGGCGCACGCCGCGGCGCCTCTGGCGAGCCGATTCGCGCAAAAGTACGTTACGACGGATTCGCGCGTGGACAGAATGGAAATCCTGTCCGTCGAAATGCGCGGCGAGAAAGTCGCACTGTCCGGTTTCTCCTTTATCGTTCCGGGTTCGCTCTTCGTTCGCACCCGATTTTCGGGTGATCCCCTGTTGGCGGAGGTGGTTGACTGATGCGGGGTGTCGAGGCGGCGCTGCTCGTGCTTCGGGATGTCGGAAAGGGAGAACTTGCGAGCATCGCTCTGAGAAAGTATGCGCCGGAACTCCCGCAGACGGACTTGACGCTTGCCGCTTCGCTTGTGTACTGCACCTTGCGAAAGCGCCTTCTCTGGTATGAGATGCTTCGCTCCTTTCTGAAACCGGCCATCGAGGGACTGAATGAAGAGACGGTGAACGCGATGCTGCTCGGAGCCGCCGGCATGACGGAGTTGCGTCACTTCGCCCCTATGGCGCTCGCGAACGCGCTTGTGCAACGTGTCAAGGACAACGTCGGAGAGCGGGAGGCGCGGGTGGTGAACGCCGTCCTCCACCGTGTCGGAGAGAGCGGAAGGGAATATATCCGAACCCTTGCGGCGAGCAGCGACCTCAAGGACTGCGCCATTCTGAACGGGGTGCCGCCCTGGGCCGCCTTCATGTTGAAAGAGGGCGTCGGCCAGCAGGAAGCCCGAAAGCTGGTTCGCATGGCGCGGATCCGTCCGTACGCGTCGTTTCGCGTGTGGCCGGAAGCGAAAGCGCAGGCCGTCCTTGCGAAAGCGAATGCGTCCGGTTGCCGATGCTGGATGTCTCCGTTGCTTCCGTATTCCGTTCGTCTGTCTTCGTCCGTTTACCCGCCGTCCTTTGCCGGGTACAATGAAGGGGCGTCCACCCCGCAGGGGGAATCTTCAATGATGGTGGGCGAGGTCGTCCGACGCATCTGGAAGAAGGGCGCCATCCTTGACATGTGCTCCGGCAGGGGAATCAAGGCCGGGCAGATCGCCTCCCTGCTTCCGAACGCCGCTCTCGAGTGCTGGGAACTTTCGGCGGGAAGGGTCAGGGTTCTGGAAAAGGAGCGCGCGCGCCTTCAGGTATCGTGGACGATACAGACCGGAGACGCCTTGAGCCTTCAGCCTCGAGTGCGCCCGGATCTCATTTTGCTGGACGCGCCGTGTTCCAACAGCGGAACGTGGACGCGGCATCCGGAAGGGAAACAGCGGCTTTCGGTCGATAACGTCCTACGCGTTTCGGATCTTCAGACCCAACTGCTGCGCCGGGCGCTTTCCCTCGTTGCACCGGGCGGCATGGTTGTATACGCGACGTGCAGTCTGTTCCGGAAGGAAAATGAAGAGGTCATCGCCCGCGTTCTTGCGGAACGAAGCGGTTTGTTCGAGATTCCACCCCCGCTTTCCGGAGTCCGGATTCACCGGGGACGTCCATGGGGAGTCTATCTCTGGCCGGAGCTTCCCTGGCTTGACGGCTTCTATATCGCCGTTCTGGGCAGGAAAAATCAGGAGGGTACAGCATGAAGATGATGCGATGGGCCATGGCGACGGTGTTGCTTGTCATCGTCGTGTCCGCCGGTGTCGCGGTCTATACGGTGTTTTTCGGAAGCAAGGATCTCGCCGTCCCCAGACTTCGGGAAATGTCCGTCATGGACGCCATGGAAGAGGTCAAACGACTTGGTCTTCAGGCGAAGATCGAGCAGGTCGACTCGACGTTGCCGCCGGGACGGGTTCTTGCACAGTGGCCCGAACCGGGGACGAAGGTGCGGAAAGAGACGACGCTCATCCTGAAGGTCAGCAAGGGAGCTGCGAACAGGAAGGCGATTCCCGATGTCCGGGGCATGGAGTATACGAAAGCGGTCAAGACGCTTGAAGAAAATGGATTCTCGCTCGGGGACGTCGTCCGTCTGGCGGACAACGAGCGCCCCGCGGGAAGCGTCGTCGCACAGAGTCCCGCGGCGCCCGCAACCGTGGACCCCGGACGCAAGGTGGATCTCATGGTCAGTTCCGGCGGCGCCGCCAAGGGTGGAAAGATTCCCGTGCCCGAACTGACGCAGCAGGACGAAAAAGCCGCGAGGAAAATGCTCGCGGAGTCATCCCTGACTCTCGCGGGAATCGAATATGTGTACAATCAGAACACGGCCGAAGGCATGGTTTTGGGGACAAAACCCCGCGCGGGCGCTCTTGTCGGTTCCGGCGGCGGCGTAACGCTCCTCGTCTCGACGCTGAAAAAACCGGATAAGGCGGAACCCCAGACTCCTGCCGGAGGAAAACCGAACGTGCCGGGACTGGCGCCGCTGACTCCGGGGGCGCAAACCGATGGACCTTCGGAGCGCGTCGTCGTCAACGCGGATGCGTCCGCAAAGCCGTCGCCGACATCGGTCCCCGCGGCGGGGAGCAAGCAGCGCATTGCGAAGGTTCGGTATCAGGTTCCTCCGCTTTCCAAACCGATGGCCCTGCGCATCGAGATGGTGGACGCGAACGGGACACGCCAACTCATGAGCAGAGAGGTCCGCGGAGGAGAATACATCTCGCTCGACGCGCCGTTCACCACTGAAGGCGTCGTCACCATTTACCTCGGAGGCGAATTCGTGTGGCAGGACAGATTCCGTTAAGCAGACGACACGCGATCCCCGACGGTTCTGAGTCGGGGGAGTGTAGTCCCTCGGCCAAAGCCCCGAGGACTTCGCGGTTCCTCGGCCAAGACCCCGAGGACTTTGCGCTTACCCCGGGCGTTTTCCCCGGGGCTCAATCCGAGAGCGCCGAAGGCGTTTCGGATCGCACCGTGATTATCGCGCCGTCCCTGCTTTCCGCGGATCCGCTCGATATCGCCGGGAGCATTGCTCGGCTCGGAGCTGCGCCGGACTGGATTCACGTGGATATCATGGACGGTCACTTCGTCCCGAATCTTTCGTACGGTCCCTTGATCGTTCGCTCGCTTGCGGAACGCTTTCCGTCCGTTATCCGGGATGTCCATCTCATGGTGGAGCCTCCCGAAGATTTCTTCGAAGCCTTTTGCGATGCCGGGTCCACATTTGTGACGGTCCACGCGGAGGCGACGCCGCACATACACAGAGTGCTTTCCGCCATCCGCGAACGCGGATGTCGTCCGGGGATTTCGCTCAACCCGGGAACGCCGGTCGAAACGATTTTTCCGGTAATTCACATGGTCGATCTCGTTTTGATCATGTCCGTCAATCCCGGATTCGGCGGACAGGAGTTCATCACGGAAACATTGAATAAAACTGTCGATCTGGTGCGACTCCGAACCGTTCGGGGTCTGTCTTTCTTCATTGAAATGGATGGAGGGCTTGGCGTCGGGAACCTGGAGTCCGTCATACGGCACGGGTGCGACGTCATCGTTATGGGGAATGCCCTGTTCGGCGCTCCGGACCCCGGAGCAGCGTGGGCGGAGGTAAAAGGCATTGCAAAGGAGGCAACGATCGGTGTCTAGAGATGTGGACCCAAACGTCCTTATGGAACTTGGCGCCCGAATCCGGGCGATCCGTGAAGAACGAGGGTTGCGTATTGACGATATTGTTGAGACGACCCGCATCCGGAAGCAGTTCCTCGAAGGCATTGAAAGGGGAGATTACTCCGAATTCCCGGGAGATGTCTACATACGCGGCTTTGTTCGTACATACCTGAAGACGCTCGGAGCCGAAACCGTGTGGGAAGAGGTCGGATCCCTCTTCAAGGAAGAACAGCGTGAAAGCAGCGAACCCGCTGCTCTGGGAGCCTGCACCGCTCCTGCACGGGGGTTCAAACCGGCGTCGAAGTTCTGGATTTTTCTTCTTCTCGTCTGTGCGCTGGCCGGTTCAGGCTGGTACGTGTGGTATGCCTGGAACGGCGAACTGGTGACTCCCAATCCGCCCCGCGCGCTGGAAACGGAAGCCTCCCGGGACGCGCTCACGGGAGCAGCCGCGAACGGAGCCTCGTCTCTTCCCGGAGGACCGCGGTCTCTTTCGGCGGATACGTTCTCCCCGGATGCGTCTCTTTTCTCTCCTCTGTCGGGAGAGATGCGGCTCTCTCCCACGCCGACGCCGACACCGGTTCAGCAGCAGCTGAAAAAGCTCGTCCTGTCCGCCGTTCGGGAGTGTTGGATCCGAGTGGTTCGGGGAGACAAGGTCGTGTATCAGGATATCCTTCAGAAGGACAAGTCGGTGACGTTCGATGCGGACGCGCGCATTGTCGTGACCTTCGGACGACCTGACGCCGTGTCCGTCGTATGGAACGGCAAGGAACTCGGGAAAGCCGGTTCCGGAAGCAAAGTCGTAAAGATTTTCTACGATCCCGATGGAAAGACCGGGAAGGCGACCGAGTGAAGGTCTTTCTCCTGAGCCTTGGGTGCGCCAAGAACACGGCGGACAGCGAGGTGCTCGCCGGCATGCTGAAAACCACGGGGCACACGATTGTCGAAAACGCCGAAGAAGCGGATGTCGCCTTGGTGAACACGTGCGGCTTCATTCAACCGGCCGTGGAGGAAAGCATAGGAGCAATTCTGGATCTGGAACAGCTCAAGGAGCAGGGACGCCTTCGGCGAATCGGCGTCCTCGGGTGTCTTTTCAACCGATACGGCGAGGATCTGAAAAAAGAGATCCCGAGCGTCGATATCTGGGCGAAATCGGAGGATTGGTCTTCGGTGCTTCGTGCGCTCGGGAGCGAGCCGTGCGCCCCGTCGAGAGGGATGCTGACGGAAACGCGGCGCTGGACGCGGTATCTCAAAGTCGGCGAAGGGTGCGACAACGTCTGCGCGTATTGCACCATCCCGTCGATTCGCGGGCGCTCGCGGAGCGTTCCCATAGCGGCCGTCGTCGCGCAGGCGGAGTCGCTCGTCCGGGATGGGGCGCGCGAACTCTGTCTCGTCGGACAGGATTTGACCGCGTATGGTCGGGACCTTGAAGGGAAAACGGGACTGCTCGGCCTCCTCGGCGCTCTGGAAACCGCGATTCCGGACGATATCTGGCTCCGGTTGCTGTATCTTCACCCGGCGCGAATGGACGAGGCCTTTATCGACAGGCTCCTTTCCTTCAAAAAAGTGCTTCGCTATCTGGACATCCCCATCCAGCACATCGATGACGAAATGCTCCGGCGAATGAATCGTCCGGGTACAGCGTCGCATATCCGGCGTCTCTTTTCCCACGCGCGAAAAGCCGATCCTTTTTTTGCGCTTCGAACTACGATTATCGTGGGATTCCCGGGAGAAACGGAAGCCGCGTTCGGAAAGACGCTCGATTTTCTTGAAGATATGTCCATCGACAGGGTCGGCGCTTTTGTCTTTTCACCGGAAGAGGGAACTCCTGCCGCGACAATGGATGGACAGATTTCCGATTCCGTCAGGGAGCAGCGGTACGCGCGCCTCATGGAGCTTCAATCGGCGATTTCGCTCGAGCGGCAGAGGCTCTTCCAAGGGCGGACGATGCGCGTTCTCGTCGAAGAGATCGATCGGGAGGGCGACCTTGCATGGGGACGATCCTACCGCGATGCGCCCGAAGTGGACGGCCTGGTGGGCGTCTCCCCCGTCGGAACGCTTCAGGATGGGGATTTCGTTTCCGTTACCGTAACCGACGCGGAAGAATACGATTTGTTCGGCGTTTCGACAGATGACGGCGCCCTTTCGTAGCGTCGCCGATATCATCAGCACGGTCGGCGGGATAGGCCGTTTTTCGTCAATGCCCGGCACCGTCGCTTCCGCAGCGGCCTGTTTGTTTGCGCTGTTCGTACCCCCGACCTGGTATCTCATCGTTTCGGTCTGTATCGCGGGGACGATCGCTTCCGACCGGTATGCCCGGGAGACAGGCCGAAAAGACCCGGGCGAAATCGTTATCGACGAAGTCGTCGGGACGTGGATTGCCCTCTTCGCGCTTCCTCAGGCGATGTGGTTGCCCGCACTACTGGTTTTTCGAATTCTCGACATCCTCAAACCCTTTCCCATCGGCGCCGCGGAAGCTCTTCCCGGCGGGATCGGAATCATGGCGGATGACGTTCTCGGCGGAGCGGGCGCAAATCTGCTTTTGCGCGGACTCCACTGGTTTTTCTTTGGAGGCGGTTTGGCTCTGCTCTATCGCTGATCACCGCCCGGCCATTCGACCATACTGGAGGTGGTTTCACTGAAGGACGCGGCGCTTCTGGCGCTGGGAGACGAGCTTCTGAGCGGAATCCGGAGAGAAGGAAATTGCGCATGGATGGCGTCCCGGCTTCACCGGGCGGGGTGGACGGTTCGCGGAATGGAAGTCCTCCCGGATGACGCGGCCGCATCCCTTGCGGCGTTGCGCAGATGGATCGGATCCGTCCGCCTGCTGATCATCTCGGGCGGTCTTGGCCCGACGCACGACGACCGAACTCGGGATATTCTTGCGGAGTTACTCGGGGCGCCGCTCGTCCAGGACGATGCGGCGTACGACCGCATGGCGTCGCGGTATTGCGGCGACCACAGGGAAGCCTTTGAACGGTCGCGCTCACGACAGGCAGCCATACCGGAGGGGGTTCAGTCCGTCTATAATCCGCTGGGCTCGGCGCTCGGAATGCGCTTTGAACGCCAGGGAACGGAAGTTTTTTCGTTTCCCGGAGTCCCGGCCGAATACCGCGCTATGGCCGATGAGGCTCTCGGAGCACGATTGACGCCCGAAGAATGCTGGCTTTCCGTCAGCATCACCGGTTGGGCGGAGAGCCTCCTCAAAGACACAATCGCGGATGTTCTCGAAGATCCCCTGATGCACACGTCCATCCTTCCTGCGGCGAATCTGGTCGAAGTCGTCCTCCGCGGCGAAACGGACAGGATCCGCGCCGGAGAACGGAAGATCCGGGATCGTCTGCCCGGAGATTGCCTTCCCGCAGGGTGTGCGAGCCTGCAACAGGCTGTGGTCGAAGCGGCGATCGACCGGAGGATGACCGTTTCGACGGCCGAATCCTGCACGGGAGGGCTTGTCGGCGCCGCGATCACGGACGTTCCCGGAAGCTCCGAGATCTTTCCGGGAAGCGTGGTCTGTTACGATAACCGGATCAAGCAGCAACTTCTCGGGGTGTCTCCCGAAATCCTCGAAACGAACGGAGCGGTGAGCGAGGCATGCGCCTGCGCTATGGCCGAAGGAGCGCGCCGTCTTCTGGGCGCCGATATGGCCGTTTCCGTGACCGGCGTTGCGGGGCCCGGAGGCGGTTCCGCGGAGAAACCGGTCGGCACGGTGTGGTTCGCGGTCTCGAACGCGAGATCCGGTGAAACAAAGGCCCTTCTGCGGAAGTTCGCCGGAGATCGGCCCATGATCCGGGAGCGGTCGAGGGCGAAGGCGCTCGAATTGCTCTGGAGGGGAATCCTCGGGGACACGACATGGAAATAGTCCGCTGTTTCGTATGCGTCGCGCTCGGCGACGAAGCGAGACGCTCCCTTGAGGTCTATGTCGCGGGACTCAGGAACCACGCCCCTTCGATCCGATGGGTTTCCGTCGCGGCGCTTCACATCACGCTGAAATTTTGCGGAGAGATTCCCGTGGAAACGGTTACGAAACTCTCCGACAAATATGCCGATGCGCTTCAAAATGTCCGCCCCTTTCGTCTCTCGATTGAAGGGTTGGGGAGTTTTCCCGATCTTCATCGCCCGACGGTTCTCTGGATACGAATACGGGAAGGGCTTGAAGAACTCGTTTCCCTGTACGACCTCGTCGAACGGGCGAGCGTTTCTTCCGGAATCCCTCCGGAACGGCGTTCCTTCTCTCCGCACCTCACCCTCGCGAGAATAAAGAATCCGAAAGACGTGACGCCCGCATTGCACGAGATGATTCGGGAAGGCGCAACGCCCCGCTATTTCTCGGGAATCGGCGAAGCGATATTCATGAAGAGCCGCCTGACGCCTGGCGGACCGATATACAGTCCGATCCGGCGATATGCGTTCCAGAACGAAAACACACCATAATTCCTGACAGGAGGACGATCTGCGTGGCGAAAAGAAAGACTCCGCAAACCCGGGAAGACGTACTCGAACTGGCCATAGAGGATATCCGGAGCAAATTCGGCCCGGGATCCATCATGCGTTTGGGGGATGAGTTCAAGGAGCAGGTTCCCGTGATCCCGACGGGCATTCTTCCCCTCGATGTAGCGTTAGGCATCGGCGGCCTTCCGCGAGGGAGGATCGTGGAAGTATTCGGCCCCGAAGGCGGCGGAAAGACGACCGTGGCGCTTCATGTCGTGGCGGAGGCCCAGAAAGCCGGAGGCATTGCCGCGTTCATCGATGCGGAGCATGCGCTTGACCCGCGTCTGGCCGCGTCGCTCGGAGTGGATGTGAAATCTCTCTATATCTCCCAGCCCGACAGCGGCGAGCAGGCGCTCTATGTCCTCGACTCCCTCGTCCGATCGAGCGCGGTTGACATCGTCGTCGTGGACTCCGTGGCCGCCCTGACGCCCCAGGCGGAAATCGACGGCAAGATCGGCGACAGCCAGGTCGGATTACAGGCCCGTCTCATGTCCTACGCGCTGCGGCGTCTCACTTCGGCGATATCGAGAAGCCAGTGTGTCGTCGTCTTCATCAACCAGCTCCGGGCGAAGATAAGCACCGGATATTCGACGGGACCTCAGGAAACGACGACCGGCGGCCGCGCTCTCAAATTCTACAGCTCGGTTCGCATCGAAGTGAAGCGCGGGAAGAGCATCACAAGCGGCGACAACACGATCGGACACGAAATCTGGATGAAGGTCGTCAAGAACAAACAGGCGCCGCCTTTCAGGACAGGTCACGCTTCTCTCATCTACGGCAAGGGCGTTCCCAGGGGCGTATCCGTCGTCGATATGGCGATCGACCTCGAAGTGCTCAAGCGAAAGGGTTCGTGGCTCACTTATAAAGGAGAGACGCTCGCGCAGGGGAAAGAAGCGGTCGCGAAATACCTGGAGGAAAACCCTGCGCTCATGGACGAAATCATTCGCGAGGTCATGGCGAAAGTCATGGAATCGGACGATATGCTCGCTGTTTCTGCGCCCGTCGCCGCGGAAGACGGAGAAGATGAAGAAATCGTTGGAGACGCCGCAATCGGCGCGGCGAAAGTTACGGTCGAGGAGGATGTCCTGGAGCTCGACAGTGAAGAAGACGAATGAGCGAAAATGCAGTATACCAGAATCGCGGTCTTCGGATCATCTCCCGTTATTTTGTCTGTTTTGAGACGGAAATGTTACGAATATAGTCGTGGTTTTCCAACAGGAGAGCGTGAATAGTATTGTTATGCTTGCTTTTTGTATGCCTGTAAATTTTACAACTTCTAAAAGTAATTATTGACAACTCTGCGGGGCGAAGGTATTATACCCGAGCACTGTTTCGGCAGTGCCCGTTACGAAGTCGAAAAAAACGTTGCAGCAGCGTAACGGTGTACCTTGACAGATTTATAAGGTGGAGAGAGCGAAAAGAAGTAGAGCGAAGAGAGCGGAAGGGGCAGACTCCGGAGG
>CAZVUT010000091.1:0-10656 GCA_964630155.1 uncultured Synergistaceae bacterium | reverse complement strand
TCGGGGCGAAGCCTGCTACCGCGCCCGCATCGCATCCGCCGCCGCCGCCCTTGTCTCCGGTGACTTCGGCCGCGCGCACGGAACACACGCGGATGGTCACGGCGCCGGCCGTCGGGTTCAGGTCGTACGACCCGTTGTCCGTCACGATGTTGCGCCACGTCATGAGCCCTTCGCCCGGAACATAGAAGTCCGGCGGCGTCACGCCGTCCGGCAGCGTCTGCCCCGCCTGCAATTCGAACTTGACGCCCCGGTCCGCAAGCTCGTACCCCGAGTTGTCCGCGCGCGCGAAGAGCGCGTAGTACCGCACGTTCGACGGCCACGACGCCGTGTATTCCACCGAGAGGTCCCGGCTCTTCAGGGTCACGTCCTCGAACGTTTTCGCGTCGTAGAGCATCGCCGCCATGCCCGCGAGCGAGGCCGACTTTTCGGGAATGCTCTTGCCGAGATCGGCCGCGAGCGCCTGTTCGATCACGGCGTAGAGTTCGCTCTGCGGGTTCGCGATGGCCGTTTTCACCGCCGCGACGTCCGCGTCGCCGACGATCGATCGCGACGCGGGCTCCGTCTCGCCGGAATACCCCGAGAACGCCGTCGCGGACCTGTTCGGCGTATTCCCGATGATGTTGGTTCCATCCGATGTATAGTCGCCGTTGATTTCGTCCTGGCGATTGTCTCTGATCGTGCATCCGCTGAGGCTGCACGAGGAATCGCGCGCTATGTGGATTCCGCCGCCCTCCGTGGCGGAGTTGCCCGAGACGGAGGAGTCCTTCAACGCCAGACTGAACTTCGAACGGGTCAGTATTCCGCCGCCGCGCCGGGCTTCGTTCTCCGAGAAGGCGCACCCCGTCAGCTTCGGATCGCAGTATCCCTCGACGCAGAGTCCGCCGCCGTCGAGGGCGGCCTGGTTACCGGCAAAGGTGCAATTCGTCGCCGTCAGGGGCTTCGTCGAATCATCGGCTGCGATATACACGCCGCCCCCGTATCCGCTGCCGTCTTCGGCGCTGGTCACGATGCGGTTTCTGGAAAAGTCGCAGTTCGTCAGGGTCAGGCCGCCCTTGCTCGCAACGCCTCCGCCGTTGACGGCGCACGCGTTGCCCATGACGACGCAATTTTCCATCGTCAGGGTTCCCTCGTTCCATATCCCGCCGCCGGAGCCGGGGCCGGGTATGGCGGTGGCGCTTTCCGTCACCGTACACCCCTTCATCGTCAGCGTCCCGGCATTGAATATCCCTCCGCCGTTTCCCGGCGTATTCCCCCTCGAAAGCGTCAGATTCTCGAGGGTGACGGTCGTTCCGGAAGCGATGTTGAAGACGCGGCCATAGTCTCTCTGGATGATCGTCATCGGGCCCGCCAGCGTGATATTTTTGTTGATGACCAGCTCTCCCCTGCTAAGTTCCACGGAATTCACCCTGCTCGAAAAAACGATCACGTCCGAGTCGTTCACGCGTTCGAGCCACCAGCGCAACGTTCCAGGCCAACCCACCTGATCACCCTGTACCGTGACCGTCCATGTTTTGGCCCATCCCGGTTCGGCTCCCGCACCCAAAAGGATGCCGAACGCTATTCCGAGCCCTGCGAGGCAATGTGCGACCATTTCCCAAGCGCATCTCCGAAACATGCTTCCGCCCCTCCTCCCGCACCGTATGATTTCCGGTCCATAGTGGAATGATGCACCCTGACACCGTGTCACGGTCAAGGGGGATCTTCATCCCGCACAATGAGACGAGAACCGGAGGAGAGCCCTCCGGTCCGCATATCGCATCGTTCTCCGCGATTGTCGTCAGCGATCCTTCCGTCGCACGAGCGCAGCGAGCGGAAGCCCGAGCAGCAGCGCGAGCGGCGCGACCCCTGCCCCGGCGGCAATGTCGCATCCACCGCCGCTCCCCTTGTCGCCGGCCGCCTCGGCCGCGCGGACCGAGCACACCCGGAAGGTCACGACGCCCGCAGTCGGGTTCAGGTCGTACGATCCGTTGTCCGACACGATATTGCGCCACGTCATGAGGCCTTCTCCCGGAACGTAGAAGTCCGGCGGCGTCACGCCGTCCGGCAATGTCTGTCCGGCCTTGATCTCGAACTGCACGCCCCGGTCCGCAAGCTCGTACCCCGAGTTGTCCGCGCGCGCGAAGAGCGCGTAGTACCGCACGTTCGACGGCCACGACGCCGTGTATTCCACCGAGAGGTCCGCGCTCGTCAGGGTCACGTCCTCGAACGTGTTCGCGTCGTAGAGCGTCGCGCTCATGCCCGCGAGCGTAGCGAGCGAGGCCGATTTTCCCGCGACCGTCTTCCCGAGGTCGGCCGCGAGCGCCTGTTCGATCACGGCGTAGAGTCCGCTCTGCGGATTCGCGAGGGCCGCCGTCACGCCTGCGACGTCGCTGTCGCCGACGATCGACCGCGGCTCGGGCTCCGTCTCGCCCGAATACCCCGAGAACGCCGTCGCGCTCTTGTTCGGGGCGCTTCCTATCGTGCACGTGCTGTCGGCCGTGTAGGTCACGCCGTAGCCGCAGCAGATGTTGTCGGGGCTGTTTCCGTACACCGCGCAGTGGTCCGTCATCGTCGTCATCGTGGAATTGGCGCCCAGGTACATCCCTCCGCCGAGAGAACCGTTTCCGTTGTTGCGGATCGTCGTCCGGACCATCGTGAGCGTTCCCTTGGAGCCGTTGTAGATTCCGCCCGATTCGCCGCCAGAGGACGTGTTGTTTTCGACGACGCAGTCGGTCATCGTCACGGACACTGCGCTATATCCGAAATCGGTGTTGCTGATCCCGCCGGCCTCGGCCCATCCGTTCGCCGTGTTGTTACTGATCGTGCAGCCCTGAAGGACGATATTCTTGCTGTTGTAGATTCCGCCGCCGCCCGTGTTTCCCGTCACGGTGCAGTTCGTCATCGTGAGGTCGGCATGGGAGTATATCCCGGCGCCGAGCGCTCCGTTTCCCTCGCCGAGGCTCCCTCCGGTGATCGTCAGGTTCTTCAGCGTGCAATTTCCCGTCACGTAGAGCACCCGCGCGCCCGGCGTCGTCTGCCTGATCGTGACGGGCCCCTCGATCGTCAGCGCCTTGTTGACGAACAGGTAGTCAGTCAGCGACACCGTCGTCACCGAGGGGTGGAAGATGATCCGGTCGCCGTCGGCGGCTCCCGACACAACGCTCCGGAGCGCCCCCGCCCGCCCGTCGTCGCCGGCGTAGCTCACCATCAGGTTCGTCGCCTCGCCCGTCCCGCAGGCGACGAGGAGCAGCGCGCAAAGAACCGCCGGCAATCCCGCGATCCTGAATATCCCTTTCGGATGTTTCCGTGTTCCCGCTTCGTTGTGCATGGTTCTATCCTCCCCTTCGCTCTCCGCATCTGTCTGCGCCGACGAGCGGCGCCTTTCCCGGCGCTCTCGGAAAAGGAGAGACGCCGCAACGATGAACGCGTCCGCGTCGACGGAAGCGATTCCACGCGCGTCGGACGGTTCTATCCCCTCCCGCGTCGTTCGCAGCGCATCGCGTGAAGGAACTGCGCTGCGAGGGGAAATGCGAGCAGCAGAGCGAGCGGCGCGAAGCCTCCGGCCGCGTCGCACCCGCCGCCGCTGCCTTTGTCTCCCGTCGCCTCGGCGGCGCGCACCGAGCACACGCGTAAGGTCACGACGCCGACGGCCGGTTCCAGGTCGTACGACCCGTTGTCCGTCACCATGTTCTTCCACGTCATGAGCCCTTCGCCCGGGACGTAGAAGTCCGGCGGCGTCACGCCGTCGGGAAGGCTCTGCCCGGCCTTGATCTCGAACTGCACGCCGCGGTCCGCAAGCTCGTACCCCGAACCGTCCGCGCGGGCGAAGAGCGCGTAGTACCGCACGTTCCCGGGCCACGACGCCGTGTATTCCACCGAGAGGTCCGGGCTCGACAGGGCGACGTCCTCGAACGTGTTCGCTGCGTAGAGCGTCGCCGCCATGCCCGCGAGCGAGGTCGCTTTTCCCTCGACCGTCTTCCCTAGGTCGGCCGCAAGCGCCTGTTCGATCACGGCGTACAGCGCGCTCTGCGGGTTCGCGAGGGCGCCCGCCACTGCCGTAACATCCGCGTCGCCGACGATGGAGCGAGGCTCGGGCTCCTTCTCGCCGGAGTACCCCGAGAACGCCGTCGCCGACTTGTTCGGCGCGCTCCCGATCGTGCAGGTGCTGTCGGCCGAATAGGTCGCGTCATACGCGCAGCAGATGTTGTCGGGGCTGTTTCCGTACACCGCACAATGGTCCGTCATCGTCGTCACAGCGTAGGTGCTCAGGTACATCCCTCCGCCCAGGCAGCTGTTGCCGTTGTTGCGGACGATCGTCCGGGCCATCGTGAGGGTTCCCTTGACGCCGTTGTAGATTCCCCCCGCTTCGCCGTCGGAGCATGTGTTGTTCTCGACAAGGCAGTCGGTCATCGTCAGCGAGACGTTCCAGGAGCCGAACGCGGTGTTTCCGATCCCGCCCGTCTTGATGCTTCCCTTCGCCGAGTTGTCGATGATCGTGCAGGACTGGAGCACGAGATTCTTGCTGTTATGGATGGCGCCGCCGCCCGTGTTGTCCCTCACGGTGCAGTTTTTCATCGTGAGGTCGGCGTAGCAGTACACTCCGGCGCCGTACGTCCCGTTCCCTTCACCGAGACTCCCTCCGGTGATCGTCAGCCGGTCCAGCGTGCAGGCGCCCGTCACGTAGAGCACCCGCTTGCCCGCCGTCGTCTGCCTGATCGTGACGGGGCCCTCGATCGTCAGCGCCTTGTTGACGAACAGGTAGTCGGTCAGCGACACCGTCGTCACCGAGGGGTGGAAGATGATGCGGTCGCCGTCGGCGGCCCCGGCTATCGTGCTCCGGAGCGACCCCGCCCTCCCGTCGTCGCCGCCGTAGCTCACCATCAGGTTCGTCGCCTCGCCCGTCCCGCAGGCGAGGAAAAGCAGCGCCAAAAGAACGGCGATTCCGAACGCCCCTTTCGGATGCTTCCGTGTTCCCGCTTCGTTACGCATGGTTCCATCCTCCCTTTCGTTTCCTCATGTGTCCGGGATTACCGGCCTGCGCCTTTAGCGTATGGCGCGGAAGAACGGCGCAACGAGCGGCGCGATAAGCAACAGCGCGAGCGGCGCAAAACCTCCGGAAGCGTTGCAGCCGCCTCCGCTTCCCGTGTCGCCGACAGCCTCGGCCGCGCGGACCGAGCAGACGCGGAAGGTCACGACGCCTGCGGTCGGGTTCAGGTCGTACGATCCGCCGTCCGAGACGACATTGCGCCAGGTCATGAGGCCTTCGCCGGGGACGTAGAAGTCGGGCGGCGTCGCGCCGTCGGGCAGGCTCTGCCCGGCCCTGATCTCGAACTGGATGCCCCGCTGGGGGATCTCGTAGCCCGTCCCGTCGGCCTTGCTGAAGAGCGCGTAATACCGCGCGTTCTCCGGCCAGGAGGCCGTGTATTCGACGATGAGATCCTGACTCTCGACGGCCACGTCCTCGAACGTGTTCGCGTAGTAGAGCGATGCGGTCAATCCCGCGAGCGTCGCGCTCGTCCCGCCGGGAGTCCGGCCGAGGTCCGAAGAGAGCGCGCCTCTGACGGCCGCGAAGAGGTCGCTTCCGGAATCGGACAGCGCGCTCTTCACATCGTTGACGTCGGCGTCGCCGATGATCGACCGCGGTTCGGGCTCCTTCTCGCCGCTATACCCGGCGAAGGCCGTGGCAGATTTGTTCGGCGCGTCGCCGATCACGCACGTGCTGTCGTACGTGAAGACGGGCGACGAGAAGTACGTGACCTCCTTGTAGAGCTGCGACGGATCGTTTCCCGTCACCCGGCATCCGTTCGTGAGCGTCGTGTTCGAGCGGGAGCCGAGGTAGAGTCCCCCGCCCAGACGGCTCAGCAGCCCGCTGCCCTTTCCGGTCGTGTTGTTGCAGACGTCGGTGTCGTTCATGACGAGGATGTCCCCGTTGTAAATCGCGCCGCCGAGGCTTCCCGCGACGTCGTTGTTTTCGATCGTGCAGCCGGTGAGCGTGACGGTCGGGTGGTTGTACGAGGAGTACACGTTCGTGATGGCCGACCCGAACGCCCAGAAGTTCGTGTTGTTCGTCAGCGTGCACGAATTCATCGTCAGCTTTCCGGAGTTCTCGATGGCGCCGCCGACCGTGTTGCCCGTCACCGTGCACGAGTTCATCGTCAGGATTCCCGCCGTTCGGTTGAAGATCCCGGCCCCCTTCAGCCCCGCCGCCCAGTACCCCGGGTTCGAGAAGTTGCCTCCCGTGATCGTGAGGTTGTTCATCGTGCACGTCGCCGTCACTTCGAGGACGCGCTTGTTCACCGCCCCCTGCCGGATCGTCGCCGGCCCCTTGAGCGTGAGCGTCCTGTCGATGGTGACCTGGTCCGCAAGAACGACCGTCGTTCCTGCGCCGGTGAACCGGATGATGTCCCCCGGCTTGGCGTGGAGCACCGCATAGCGGAAGGTTCCCGAAACAGGGTTTGACGGATCGTCCGCCCCGCTCGTCACGCCCCAGAGGGCTTCGGCGCCCGCCTGTGATACGGAACACCCCAGCAATGCCGCCGCCATCATCATGAAAAATGCGAAACCGAAACACTTGCGTCGCGCCATAGTATCCTCTCCCCTTTGTCAGCTCTTCGCGTTCCGCGAAATATGATGCACCCTGACACGATGTCAGAGTCAAGAAACAGTGCATTTTATGCGAATTTCCGGCGGAAATCGGGAACGCGATCCGCCCGTTCCCGGTTCCCCCGGATCCGCAGACGGCGCCGGAGGAATTTCTCGCGGCGCCGTCCATGTTGTTCTTGCGTCTTGCTTCGTTACTTCCGGATGAAGCCTTTCGGCCGCGCAAACGCGCACATCGGCGCAACGAGCAACAGCGCAAGCGGCGCAGCGCCCGTTCCGGCCGCCGCGTCGCAGCCGCCGCCGCTTCCGGTGTCCCCGGCCGATTCCGCCGCGCGGATCGAGCAGACGCGGAAGGTCACGACGCCGACGCTCGGGTTCCGATCGTACGAGCCGTTGTCCGTCACGACATTGCGCCAGGTCATGAGGCCTTCGCCGGGAACGTAGAAGTCCGGCGGCGTCACGCCGTCGGGAAGGCTCTGCCCGGCCCTGATCTCGAACTGCACGCCGCGGTCCGCAAGCTCGTACCCCGAGCCGTCCGCGCGCGAGAAGAGCGGGTAGTACCGCACGCTCTCCGGCCAGGAGGCCGTGTACTCGACGACGAGGTCCCGGCTTGTCACAGCGACGTCCTCGAACGTGTTCGCGTAGTGAAGCGAGGCGCTCATTCCTGCGAGTGGAACCGATTTTTCGGGGATCTTCTTCCCGAGGTCAGCCGCGAGCGCCTGTTCGATCGCGCCGTAGAGCGCGCTCTCCGGGTTCGCCAGAGCCGTTTTCACAGCCGCGACGTCCGCGTCGCCCTCGATCGACCGCGGCTCGGGCCCGGTATCGCCCGAATACCCTGAAAACGCCGTCGCCGACTTGTTCGGAGCGCTTCCGATCGTGCACGTGTCGTCGGTCGAGCAGGTCGAGCCGTAATCCGCTCGGATGTTGTCGGGGCTGTTACCGGACACGACGCAGCGATTCGTCATCGTTGTGGTGGAGGAAAAGGCCAGGTACAGCCCTCCGCCGGGAGAATCATTGTTCCTGTTGTTGCGTATCTTCGTGCGGGCCATCGTCAGGGTTCCTCCGACGTCGTTGTAGATTCCTCCCGCATTGCGGCTTCCGAACGCGTGGCCCGAACACGTGTTGTTCTCGACGACGCAGTCGGTCATCGTCAGCGAGGGGTTCCCGAATCCGCCGTCGGAGTTGTGGATCCCGCCCGCAGAGATGCCTCCGTCCGCCGAGTTGCCGCTGATCGCGCAGTCCTGAAGCACGAGGTTCTTGCTGGTGTGGATGCCGCCGCCGCCCGTATTCCCCGTCACGGTGCAGTTATTCATCGTGACGTCGGCGGCGCAGTACATTCCGGCGCCGTACCCCCCGTTCCCGGCGCCGAGGCTCCCGCCGGTGATCGTCAGGTTCCTCAGCGTGCAGGCGCCCGTCACGTAGAGCACCCGCTCGCCCGGCGTCGTCTGTCGGATCGTGACGGGGCCCGTGATCGTCAACGCCTTGTTGATGAACAGGTATTCGGTCAACGACACCGTCGACACCGAGGAATGAAAGACGATCGTGTCGCCGGCGACGGCGTTCGCGACGACATACCGGAGCGTTCCGACGCTTCCGTCGTCCGCGCCGCCGGTCACCGTTCGTGTGCTCGCCTCGCCCGTTCCGCCGGCGAAGAAGATCAGCGCCGCCAGGATGCAAAGCCGCGCCGTCGTCCGGCATGCCGTTTGCATAAGCGTCCGTGTTTCCTCGCTCCGATGCATTGCGTTCACCTCTCTTTTGTCCCGTATCCGTTCCCAACCGGCCGGGATTGCCGGGCCTTACCCGTTTCGCTTTTCCCCGACGCGCATCCGGTTTCCGGCGATCAGCGGCAACCCGAGAAGCAGCGCAAGCGGCGCGAAGCCCGTTCCGGCCGCAGCGTCGCAGCCGCCGCCGCTGCCCTTGTCTCCGGCCGTCTCCGCCGCGCGGACCGAGCACACCCGGAAGGTCACGACGCCTACGCCCGGGTTCAGGTCGTACGACCCACCGTCCGCTACGACATTGCGCCAGGTCATGAGGCCTTCGCCGGGGACATAGAAGTCCGGAGGCGTCACGCCGTCGGGAAGGCTCTGCCCGGCCTTGACCTCGAACTGCACGTCGCGTTCCGGGATCTCGTAACCGCTCATGTCGGCCCTGCAGAAAAGCGGATAATACCGGACGCTCTCCGGCCACGACGCCGTGTACTCCACGGCGAGATCCTGACTCTCGATCGCGACGTCCTCGTATGTGTTCGCGTAATAGAGCGACGCCTGCATTCCGGCGAGCGTAGCGAGCGAAGCGAGCGAAGCGGTCTTGTCGGCGGCGGTCTTTCCGAGATCCGCCGCGAGCGTCCGCTCGATCGCCCCGTAGAGCACGCTCCGCGGGGTCGCCAGGGCCGTCCTCACATCCGCGACGTCCGCGTCGCCCTCGATCGACCGCGGCTCGGGCTCCGTCTCTCCGGAATATCCTGAGAACGCCGTCGCGGATCTGTTCGGCGCCGTGCCGATCGTGCACGTGGCGTCGGCCGTATAGTCGCCGCACATGTTGCCCGGCTTGTTGTCGTACACGGCGCAGGCGTTCACGAGCCTCGTCGTCGCGAAGGTGTTCGTGTAGACGCCGCCGCCGCTCGACGGCCGACTCTCGTTGTTCCGGACGGTGCATCCCGACATATAGAGGGTCTCGCCGTTGAAAACGCCGCCGCCGACGTTGTTGTCCATGAAATTGCCCTCGACGACGCAGTTATACATCCTGAGATCAGGCGTCGACGAGGCTTTCGCCTCGTTGCAGATCCCCGCGCCCGTCCGGGGATACTTCGCCGTGTTGTCGGCGATCCGGCAGTCGAGCATCGTCAGGCTTTTCACGTTGTAGATCCCGCCGCCGACCGTGTTCCCGATCACGGTGCAGCGGTTCATCGTCAGCTCGCCGTAGTTGAAGAGGCCCGCGCCGCTCCAGCTGCTCGATTCGCTGATGTTCCCCCCGGTGATGGTGAGGTCGTTGAGGGTGCAAGGCTTTGTGATATAGAGCACCCGCTGGTTCGTCCCGGTCTGCCGGATGGTTGCGGGGCCGCTGATCGTCAGGATCTTGTCGATAAAGAGGTACGACGTCAGGTTCACCGTCGCGATGCCCGAAGAGAAAACGATCGTATCCCCGTCGGCCGCCCCCGAAACGGCGGCGCGCAGCGTCAGCTGCGACGGGTCGTTGGGCGTCTCCGCCGCGCTCGTGACGGTCCATACGGCCGCGTGCGCGGCATGCGCCGTGCACAGCAGCAGCACCCCCATCGCGACTGACGCCGGAAACCTGAAGCCAAAAACGCAGTTTCGTTTCATCATAACGTCTCCTTCGCACTGAAAAATCATTCATTACACGCAGGATGCACCCTGACACAATGGCAGAGTCAAGCGAATTTCCCGACGCGTCCGCACATCGTTCCCTTCGTTCGGAGCCCAAAAAAAGCGCCGGAGCATCTTACCCCGGCGCTGCGATCACATCCTGCAACGTCTGTCTCCCGCCGGATGCTTGCAACCGGCGGGACTGATATCGGCTCCGGCGCGGTGGTGAAGCCGGAAGCGATCCGAAAAAAACTCGTGACGGCGGATCAGTCGGATGACAGCGACGTTTCTGCCGCCGCCCTATCGTTCCGGCTCCAGCACCGGGATCGCCACTTCGACGCGGCCGTAGGGCGCCTTCTCGGCGTCGAAGGGAAAGTAGCACTCCTGGACCCTTCCGGCGACGACGAGTTTCCGGCCGTCGATCCACTCCGCGAGCCGGTCGTGCGTTCCGCCGATGTCCTCGTACGGCCCCCTGTGGAGCGTCGCCGCCATCGTTCCGCCGGGCAGGACCGATCCCGTGGAACGCGATACGATCACGCACACCGTCGCGTCGACCGGCTCGAACGCCGATCGCGTCGCCTGTCCGGAGGCGTTTCCGAACGTGCAGAAGATCGGCGCCGAGCACGGTTCGTACGTCTCCCCGATCTCTTCGAGGAGCGGTCGGGCCGCCTCGCAGGCGAGCGAGCGCAGCCGCGCCCTCGGGGCCTTTATGGCGACGGAGAGGACGTGCGATTCGGTCGTCCGGATCAGTCCG
>CAZVUT010000090.1:0-11055 GCA_964630155.1 uncultured Synergistaceae bacterium | reverse complement strand
CGTTACAAACACCGAAGACCGTTTTCGATTCCGGGCTATTTTGGACAGCAGTGAGGGAAAGTATATCGTTACGCGGTAGAGACGCCGACTCGATATAAATATAGGTTTAAGGGTAAAGGCAGTAGAAGAGCCCAAACAGACTTAAGTCTTTGGAGTTTAGATTGCAAAAATCAACTAATAAATATAGAGTTCAAGGCTAATAATCCTAGTTATAATAACATCGATAAAGACATCCAGAAGTTGCTGAAAGAAACTCCCGAAGCAGTATGGTTCCACCTTCTCTTGAATGCGAATGCGGGTACATTCCCAACATTGGCCCAGAAGTTCACGGTTGCCGTGGACAAGCATTCCAAAATTTGTCTGAAGGTTGATCCCACCTGGAAGAAGAAAATTCTCTTCGTGGTATGCTCTGTTGTGAAGGGTGTTGGGATGGCCGGGGAGCTTTCGCTTCTCGCCAATGTCACCGACATCAAGGTTTTTTTCGACGATGGAGCCACCTTGCTGCTCAATCCCCACCTGAGAACAAAGGGAAATTGGCAGGTTCTTGTGCCCTGACAGGGAACCGTAGGGGGATTCCTGGTTCGCGTCTGCGAAGTCAGCGTCGCTACGCCCCGAACTCCTTCGGCCCCGGGATGGCGACGGTCGGATCGTCGAGCGTCGCTAAGATATCGCCGATCGCCGCCGGGCGGTAGTCCCACACGTCGACGCCGGCGTTGACCACGGGCCCGAGCTTGCGGAAGACTCCGTGAACGTGTCCGCACACCTTCTTCTCTTCCGGGGTCTCCCGACGGGGAAGTGTAATTGTCGTCAGCCGGCCGGGTGTTTCATGCGGCGCGGAGGGAATGGCCTCCGCGCCCTTTTTTGCTCTTCCATTTCGATCAGACCGGTCGTGGCATTGATGACCTCAAGTCTCGAATCGATCATATCAGCCAAATTCTGCCACTTTCGGAATTTACCCCGTTTTGTCCGTTCGTCGTAAAGAACCTCCACCTTCGGAGTCGTGCCGTTGAAATTTGGAGCATTCCGCAGACGATTCTGGGCTACGTGTCGTTCAGAGCACGGTAGGCGCCCACCATCCTGTCCGCAGATTTTCTCTCTTGATCAAAAGCAGGTCGGAGATGCTGTACACCCGCTTGTGAAGTTCAACGGTCACCTTCAGATTCGTGAACCCGATCGAACGTTTGATCCTGAGGTACTCCGCACACAGATCGTTGTTCGACTGGATAAGAGACGCCACCTCTTTCGCCTGGTCTTCCTTCGTAAAGTATTGCGCCGTCCGGCAACCGTTCACGTCGTCGCCCCGAGCGCTGAAAAAAGTTTTTAGCCGTTTTCGGGGAAGGCCCGGTCGGTTGGAACGGAATCCCGGCCCCATAACACGTAAGTGGTCGCCATGAGCGTCTATCATGGCTGTGTTGTCGATGTACGAGGCAGTACGAAAGGGGGATGATCTCATGACGAATTCAAAAGGCCGGAATACGCATGAAGAATTCATGAGCCGGGAAACGACGCACGTTTCCTTGGAAGCCAAGGTGATTATCCCGCTCTCCGAGCTCAAAAGCATGCCGGTGTGGCAAGCCGTAGGGGTCTGCGAAGATCCGGAGACGTTGAAAAAGCTGCTGGAGTCGGGAGTGGATATTGAAGCGCGCGACCACAACGGGCGAACGCTCCTGATTGTAGCCGCGGAACAGAATCCCAACCACGAGATAGTGCGGCTTCTTCTCGACGCGGGAGCGGACGTTGCCTTCAGAACGAAATTCGGCGTCACGGCGCTCGGACAGGCCGCCCGGTGCAACCCGAATCCGAAGGTGTTGAACGTCCTGATCGGCGCGGGCGCCGAAATAGATTCACGGGGTTTCCAGGGCCAGACTCCGCTGATGCTTGCGGCCTACCGCATCACGAATGCGGAGTCGATGCGGCTGCTGATCGACGCCGGGGCCCGCATCGAAGAGAAAGACCTGGGAGCGGACGATGACGGCGCGGTATTGGAACAAAAGCTCGCCGACCTGGAGGAGATCGCCTTCCGGCCCCAATGCGCATCCCCCGCGAACGGCGGAAGCGCACCATGCGGGAACACGAAAGAAGGAGGATGATGCTTCATGGATGAATACGAACTCGACGACGATGGGCTTGGCGATGAGATGAATCGGTTCAATTTGCTTTATGGCGCTTTGCACGGTCTCATGGCTTTGGTGCTGAACCACAGTATCGCCGCGCTGCTTTCATCGAATCAACCGCGTTTGGCGCAAAAAGCTCAATATCTACAAGCAAATTGGGTGTTCTTTGCCGGCTGCGCTCTCCTCTTCGGAGTCGCGTATCTGTTGTTTTATAACATCTCGTTTAATTTCTACTCTTTTTTAGGCGACGTCACAAGTTTTCGATACAGAACAGTTGTCGCCATGCTGGGCGTCGTCGTGGCATGTCTTTTTGAAAAGTTAGTTGGCAGAGCGCTCTTCGGCGCGAGTGAACACAAGCTGCTCTTGTTCGTTGCATTCTTTCTCACGGATCGTGTCCTGATGATACCCGTACTCAGCGAAGCGTTGCTCTGGGTCGCGGAACACATCTTTGCGATAGCGATCGTCATAGCGATTCTCTTTTTCTTCTTCAAAATGTAGCTGCAAACCCCCGTAAGCGGTCGCACACATTGTGTATAGTCGACGGTGGATGGAACATTCAGATGAATCGACAGGAGGAGAGAGCATGGCGATAAGCACGGCGGTACAAAAAGGGAGCACAGTGTACGTGTATGACGAAAGAAACGCTCAGATCTGCGCCAGATCGGGAACCTTGACGGGGTATACCTCGACGACGTTCAGCGTCAAGCAGGGGAATACCGTCTACACTTTCAACGAAAAGGGCGGAATGATTTCCGCACGCTAGTACGATGCGGAGAGCTACGGCTCGGGGGTATCCAATGAAGAGCATCCGGTGGATTGACCTCGGGGCGTTGTACGGGCGAACGGCCTGAGGAACCGGAACGTTTTTATGAACTCCGGAGGGGAGGCGGCGTCATGAGCGAACGAAACACGCTGGAGCGCATAAAGGCCTTTCACACGCTGTGCACAACCGCCTCTCCCGAGGAGATCGCGGAGGCGCTAAGGAACGGAGCCTCTCCGGACGCCCGCGACGAGGACAGAATGACCGCGCTCATGTGGGCGGCGCGGAGGAACCCGGATCCTGAGGCTGTGCGTACGCTGTTCGCCGCCGGAGCCGAACTGGAGGCCCGCGACGAAAGCGGGCTGACGCCGCTGATGTGGGCCGCCCGAAACAACGCGCGCCCCGAGGTTGTCTCCGCGCTGCTCGCCGCCGGAGCCGATATTGACGCCCGGAACCTCGCCGGGGAGACGGCGCTGATCGTCGCGGCGGAACACACGACGAACCCCGAAGTCCTTCGGACGCTGCTTGCGGCGGGCGCGGAGATCGAAGCCCGAGATTTCCGGGGCTCGACCGCCCTGATGAAGGCCGCGCAATCCAACGACAACACCGGGACGACGCGCGCGCTTCTGGACGCCGGGGCGAATGTCGACGGCAGGGACGACACCGGGTGGACGGCGCTGATGCGCTGTGTTTCGACCTGCTCCGTGAACAGCTCCGATACGGGACTTGTGGGAATGCTCCTCGCGGCGGGCGCCGACGTCGATGCGCGAAACAACCGGGGCCGTACCGTTCTTATGGAGGCGCTGGAGGACGGACTGAACGCCGGAGTCGTCGAAATGCTCCTGAAGTCCGGCGCCGACATCCACGCGAGGGACGAAGACGGGCGAACGCCCCTTCTGTGCGCGACCCGCGTTCTGGACGAGGACGTTCTGCAGCTCCTCCTTGCCGCAGGAGCGGACGCCGCCGCACGCGACAAGAAGGGAAACACCGCGCTGCTGCAAGGAGCGTCGCGCCTGACTGCGGAGACGTTCCGGATGCTCCTGGATGCGGGAGCGGAAGTGGGAGTGGAAAACAGATACGGCCGTACGCCTCTGATGAATGCGGCAACCAACGTCGTGGCCGCCCGGCTGTTGATCGAAGCCGGAGCGGATGTCGGATCGCGGGACGTGCAAGGCTGCACGCCGTTGATCTACGCCGCGACCGGGGCGCGGTCTGCCGACTCGTTGAAAGCCCTCCTCGAAGCGGGGGCGGGGGTGGACGCCCGCGACGAGAACGGCATGACGGCGCTCATGCGCGCCGCCGCGATGAACGAACAGCTCTGCGTTGTCGAATGTCTTCTGGAAGCCGGAAGCGACGTACACGCCCGTGACAAGAACGGCAAAACGGCGTTGATCCATGCCGCCGAGTTGAACAGGAACACGGGAGTGCTCCGCGCGCTTCTCGCCGCCGGAGCCGATATCGACGCCGGGACGGAAACGGATGCGACCGCGCTGATGTACGCGGCGGCCCGCCGAAGGAACTCCGATCCCGCCGCCGTCCGCATCCTGCTCGAAGCGGGCGCCGACCCGAATGCCTCCGAAACCTACCACAGGACGGCGCTGCACTATGCGGTTCGCCATACCTCCTCCCCCGAGGTGATCCGGCTGCTGCTGGAGGCGGGGATCTTCGTGAACCAGGTCGACTCCTTCGGAGAGACGGCGCTCCATGCGGCGCTCGCGGCGCTCGCGCGGCGCAACGACGCGGAGGCGATCGTGCGCATGATAGCGGAAGCGGGCGGAGAAACGGTTTTTCCGGTCGAACGGAAACACTTCTATTCGAACTCTGAGAGGAGATGAATGCCCATGCTCACATTCGGCGCGCACCCCAAGGGCGGACTGGTGTTCACGGGAAACGGCATTCACGTAAGCTCTCCAACGCCTCAGGAGACGGTGGAGAAAAAAGAGCGTGACAAAGAGCTGTTCATAGCCAACTACCAACTTTTTTGGGAGAACAGGGAGCGCATCTTCGCCACACCCGAACTGTACGACGCCAAACTCTCCTTCCCCGCGCTCTCCTGCGCCTATTTCGGCGGAGGCCCCCTCTCCCTCGGCATCCTGCTGGAACTGTGGGACGCCGGCTACTGGACCGCGCCCTGCCCCGAATGCGGCGGAACCTGCCGCGTGACCTACTGGTGCGGTAGTCCGCTGAGCGGCATGAACTACTGGTGGGGCTTCTGCCTCGACTGCGGCGTCAGAATAAACAAGAATATCTACAGAAGATCAGACGAGGTAAATGACGACAGGGGATTCAGCAACGAGTCGCACAGGGCGTTGGATCTGATTAAAAAGCACAGCAAACCCATCATCGTGAAAGACCCTCCCGTACCCTCCGACTTCAGCACCTGGTCGAAAAAGGTCAGTGAGCGGTACGAAAGCGGCGCCGTCGTCCCCGTCGAGGAACCGGAAAATGAAATCATCCCCGTCGACGACACGAAGTCGCTGGAAGAAGTGATCGAACTGCTTGCGTGCGGCGCCGCGGACTCCGCATGTTCATCGGCTATTGCGCCTCCGTGGAGATAGACGGCGAACTCCTCGGGGATTGTCTTCGCGCTCAGAAACTGCGCCGAAAAACTGCGACGCGGGGCGTCGTGACGGACGCCCCGCGCTCTTTGAACGGTTTTACAAAGAAAGCGCCATATCGCGCAGCATCCCTGAACGAACTTGTGAGTGAAACGGGCAAAAGGTAAAATTCGCATGGCGATCGCAAGCGCAGTACAGCAAATGTTTTCGCACGCCTGCTCTGCTGATGAAGGGGGAAAACGACGTGACGGACTACCCGGCTTTTCCGGACAGAAGCGGCGTACTGGAAGGAGATGGGCTTTCCCCCTCCCATCCTCCGGCTCTCAGCGAGCGACTGAAGGAGGAAGTTTGCTCTCTCCCCTTCGAGCAGCTTTTTTCGGCCTGCGTGAACCGACTTCTCGCCATCTCCGAACAACGCATGGAGATGAAACGGAGTGGCGAAGCAAGATACGTCCGACCGGAGGCAGCCACGAAGGAGCTGGACGCTCTGGCCATGCGCTGGATGGAACGCGCGAACTCCTCGTTGCGCAAAGAACCGCGGATTGACGCCGGCGAAGCGGCGGGCATCCAGGAGAGCCTCGCCCTGCTTCATCTGAAGAGGGGGCTCGACATCCGCGCCCGACTCGCGAACCCGAACATGCTGCGGGTGCTGACGATCCGCAAGAGTCTGCCCCCGCATCTTCGAGCGGGCGGAACCGAAACGTCGTCGCATCTGTCCGTCACGGACGAAATTCTTGAAAGCCTCGACACGGCCGCGGAATACGCTCGCCGGGCTTTGCGGAGTTCCGAGAAACACCTCGGGAATGACTGCCCGGAGACCGAAGGCATACGGAAGACGCTGACGAAGATACGCGAAATATGCGACGAAGGAGAAGCGGTCCTCGACGCCGCCCGAAGACTTCTGAAGCTCTCCGGGGTGCGCACGGAGTCCGTGACGGATCTCCCTCCGGAAAGGCTCGACGCGCTCTCGCACCTCCATCTGCTCCTCGGAGAGGGCGAAGCGGCGGCGGCGCTCCAGGAGGAAGCGCTGAAGCGCCGGGAGAGAGTATTCGGCGTATTTCACCCCGAAACAGTGGCCGCCCAGAGGTCACTCGCACTCTTCCGCTACGCCCTCGGCGACGTCTCCGGAGCCCGGAAGCTCGCTCTGCGGGCTCTCACGGTGCTCGAGAAATCGCTCGGCCCTGATCATCCGTCGACCTTTGACGCCTTCGGCGAGGTGCTCTCGCTCTCCGAGGAGCGCGGCGACGCGGCGGCGGCCGACGCGCTCTATCGCCGGGGCGTGGAAATACGAAAGGAGTCGTTCGCCTCCCTTGCGGACGCCGCCTTCAGCCTTTATGAACTCGCCGAATTCCACGACAAGAGAGCGAACGCTTCCGGCAGTTCCTCCAAATGTTCGAGAGAGATCCGCGAGGAGGCGCTTCTCCTTTTCAACAGATGGGTCGCCGTCCGGGAAAACGAAATCGCAAACGCCCCCGTTGAAAGCGAAGAGCGCGTCGCATTCGCGAAACGCATGGAGCGCTTCGCCGAACGCTGCGCCCCCTTCGCGTCGAGCGACACGCTCAACATTCTTTTCGAAAAGGCTCGTGCGCAGAGAGAGAAAGCACTCGGCGTAGACAGGACTGCCGTTGCTTCGCTCCTGGAGAATTTCGCCGCGAAGCACTACAGGGAGGCGAAAGACCGGGAGAGAGCGTTCGCCATGTTCGAACGGGCGATGGAACTTCGCGAAGAGAGCGGAATCTTCGACGGAAGGCCCTTCGCCGACTACCTCGACGTGTTCGCAAAAGATCACTGGGCGGACGAGAATCGCCGAGCCGAGGCCTTCGAGCTGCGCAGGCGGGCAATGAGCCTTCGCGAACGGACCCCCCGAATACTGAAAGACAGCCTCATTTTGACGTACGAAAGGTTCGCCGACAGCTTCTATAGGTACCCGGAATTCCGCGCAGAAGCTCTTTCTTTCTATAAACGCGCTGTAAGCCTCCGTGAAGAGATGCTTTCGGCGAACCACCGTCTTTCTTCGATGATTGGGGAGACGCTTCAGCAGAAGAGAGAGCAGCTCGAAGCAATGCTCCTCGACTTCTACTGCGAGGAAAAGATCTTCGATCGTGTTCCCACCAAGGAAGAGTACGTCGCCGTCAAACGAAAGAGAGAGTGCTCCCTGCACAGACCGATAGAGGACTTCGCCGAGGTTCTCCCCTTCTACGAACGAGTGTGCGCTATCACGGAGGCGCTATTCGCGCCCGGCCATTCCGAAATCATCGATGCGATGAGCAGGCTGACGCGCTTTCTCGGCAGATACGCGGCCTATCTCGTCTCCAGGCGCGAAATGGACAAAGCACTCCCTCTGCTGGAACGCGTCCTCTCGCTCCGCGAACGAACGCACGGACGGGAACACCCAAAGACCGTCAACGCAATGGGCGCGCTCGGACTGCTTCACAGAAGCGCAGGCGTCCGCGAAAGAGGAGACGAACTGCTTGCCTGCGCTCTTGCGATGAATGAGCGACTCTTCGGAGCGGATCACCCGAAGACGGAATACCTCCGCCGCTGCCTTGAGGGAGGCGCGGAAACCTCCCCCTCCGGACGGCCGCGAAGATCCAAGAGAATGACATCCCGCTCAGGAATGAAGGAAGAAAAGGATGCGCACGTCGCGCCGTCTCCGGTTCCCGCGACAGCCAGCGGGCAGCACGCCGCAACGCCGGAAAGCGTCCCCCTTAAACCTTGCTCGATCTTCCGACGCGAAGAGGGGGCGACAGCCGTCAAAAGAGAGCGAATCCGCGGCATAATCGAGGACAATTTCTTCTGCGGCGGCGAACGCTCTCCCTCGCATTTTCTCTTCGAACGCCATTTTCCGGAAGAACCGAATCCCGCCCAGGACGAGGACTCGCTCATCTGGAACGGCCTCCTCCCCGGAGTTCTGGACACCACTCTTTTCTACCCCTGCTGCGGAAACGACCTGTACGACCCGATTCGCATCTTCTCTCCGTGGGTCGTGGACTTCCTCTTCGTCGACCGGGGGTACTTCAGGCCGGGCGACCAGGACACAAGATTTTACGGCTTCGACCGCCCCGCATGGAGCCTGCCTCATCTGCTCGCGGACGACATCGACTACAGACTCCTGAAAACCGAGATAGACGGCCCTCCAGTCGAAGACAGTAGCGTCCGCCACTCGGAGTCCTCGATCTGCATCCTGAAGGAAACCTACCTGCACATCCCGACGCGCAGAAGAATCAGCGTCCGCCGCTGCCGCGGAGACGGCCTCGTCGTCTTCCGCAGAGAGTTTGGCAGAGAGAACCGCTCGCTCGGCGTCTTCTTCTACCGGGGCGACAGCGAAGGAGAGGGCGGAAGCGGCATCTGGTGGCTCGGCTCGAAAATCTTCGGCGAAATCTGCCGGACCTTCGTCGACGGCGCTCTCATACTGACCGACGGCTCGCAGCAGAGAGGGCGGGAGTACAGCTTCTTCTGTCCGTGGCGACGCAAACACTCCGCCCCCCTGCGCTCCTACAGCGACGATGCGGGGAGAGAGTTCACCCGGTTCGACTTCCCGGAGAGCGTTGTTCCTTCATTCTGGCAAGTGCGGGGAGTGTAGAACAAGCGGACGTTTTTTCCTTGTAGAAGTGTTCGCGGTGATTCCGGCGTACATGGTTGACGGCGCCGGACAGGGTTCCGCCGGGTTCGGAGCATGTGTGCACGTAGTTGGCGTCTGCGAAGTCAGCGCGGCTATACCCCGAACCCCTTCGGCCCAGGGATGACGACGGTCGGATCGTCGAGCGTGGCGAGGATGTCGCCGATCGCCGCCGGGCGGTAGTCCCACACGTCGACTCCGGCGTTGACCACGGGCCCGAGCTTTCGGAAGACTCCGTGAACGTGTCCGCAGAGCCATTCGCCTCCGATACGTGGCGCGTCGATCTCGAGAACGACGCGGATCATGTCGTAGCCGCTCGGCAGATCGTCGGCGTCCGGGACGATGCCGGAGTAGATCGTCATGGGGGAGTGGACGCACCCGATCTCGCGGCCGCCCCGGCGGACGGAGAATGACGCATCCTTCGGAACGACGCGGTCGAAGACGCGTTCGTACCGCTCCGTCGGAAGACGGTCGTGGTTTCCAAGCAGCAGAATCTTCGTATCGCCGTGAAGTTGCCTCGTGATCTTCCGGAGCTCGTCCTCGTCGTCACGTTCCCCCCAGAGGTAGTCTCCCAGGAAGATGACGGTCGCGCCGCGCACGGGAACGGTTTCGTTGTGCCGTTCGATCAGGGCGCGCCGCAGCTCCGCAGTGTCTGCGAACGGGCGATTCTCGTACGCGAGCATGTTCCTGTGTCCGAAGTGGTGATCGGCGGCGAAATACGTCGCATCGCCGATATCGAGAACGGTGTTGTTCATGGGGCCTCCTTTTCGCAGTCGGTGATGAAGCGGCGCTGGATCGCTTTCTCCGTTTCTTCGAGAAAGAGCATTGTGAGACCGACTGGGGTGTTGGGTCTAGGAAATAATAGCACTCAGTGCTATTATTATTCCATGAGCCGAATCTTCAGCACGAAGAGCTTTTCGCATTGGATGCGCAAGAATGACATTGTGGATGCCTCGTTGGTCAAAGCGGTTGGAGAAATGGAAGCCGGCCTGATTGACGCTGAGCTTGGCGGCTCTCTCTACAAGAAACGAATCTCTCTTTCTGGAATGGGGAAACGGGGAGGCGCACGGACCATTATAGCAACTCTTTTTAAGGAGAAATGGTTTTTTCTCTACGGATTCAACAAAAACGAAAAAGCAAGTATATCCGCCAAAGAAAAAAGGACGCTGACAAAATTGGCGGAGCAGTTTTTGAGATACTCAGATGAGGAACTAAATAAAGTGATTCAGAAAAATATAATCAGGGAGGTGATACCATGAGCCGGATTCTTTCGGAAGTGCATGAAACCGCTCGGGATTTGCACGACATCGGACTCCTGTCGGATGATGACATGCACGAATTCGATGCCTTGTGTCTCCCCAGGATCCCGACCTATTCTGCGGAAAACATCAAGGCGCTCAGGTGTCGAACGAAGCTGAAGCAGACGGATCTCGCATCCCTCCTGAACGTCAGTGTCTCCACTTTGCAGAAATGGGAGACAGGAGCGAAAAAGCCTGTCGGGGCAGCTCGAAAGCTGCTCCATATCCTAGAAACAAAGGGACTCGTCGCGCTTCTGTAAGAAAACAGCCCCCGTGTTTTGAGGGGCTGTTTTCTTACGTCAACGTCCTTTCGCAGCTTCGCCGTCGGATCAACGGATCACTCGGTCGAGAAGAGCGTCAGGGAAATTCGGAACAGAAACGCGCTGCTCGACAAGGCGCTGACAGGAGTTGCACAATGACCGTCGAACATCGCGAATACGAACACTTCGTCAGAAGCATCGTTCGCGGGCGTCCATACGGCGAGCCGTTGCTCACCGGGGATGTCGTCAGGCTTTTTGTCAAACGGCGCCCGGAAATTCCGGTGGAACGGGCGAGAAAAATCGTCTACTGGGCGCTTGGGCGGCTCGTCAGGGACGATGTTGTACGACGATGCGCCAGAGGCGTGTACATCCGGACGAAACGGTACAGACTGGGAGACATGATCGATAAAACCGTCGGAATGACGCGCAGGGAAGCCATGTTCCGG
>CAZVUT010000089.1:0-11111 GCA_964630155.1 uncultured Synergistaceae bacterium | reverse complement strand
TAGGTTCGAGGTTCGAGTCCTCGCCGAGGAGCCAGAATACGAGTAAAGGCCTTCCATAAGGAAGGCCTTTTTTGTGTGCTTGACAGGGAGAGTCGGCTCCGTCCACAATGGAAACCTTGAAGGGGAGGGGATCAGATGCAAGGCAGCGGGAACAGTGTGCGAGTCGCCGTTGTGCAGGCGGCTCCGGTCCTTATGGACAAGAAAGCGACCCTTGAAAAGAGTGTCGCGCTGATCGACGATGCGGCGGAAAAGGGCGCGAAGATCGTCCTCTTTCCCGAGGCGTTCATTCCGGCGTATCCGCGAGGATTGTCCTTCGGAACGATCATCGGAAAGCGGACGCCCGAGGGGAAGCGGGATTTTCAGCGGTATTTCGACAACAGCGTGGATGTTCCAGGCGAAGAAACGCGCATCCTGGCCGAAATGGCGCGGAAACACGGCATCTTTCTGCTTATGGGCGTCATCGAACGCGAATGGGGAACGCTCTATTGCACGACGCTCTACTTCGGGCCTGACGGAACCCTGCTCGGCAAACACCGGAAGCTCAAGCCGACCGGGGCGGAACGAATCGTCTGGGGAGAAGGCGACGGCAGCACGCTGACCGTCGTCGATACGCCGTACGGCAGGATGGGCGGCCTCATCTGCTGGGAGAACTATATGCCCCTCGCCCGTGCGGCTATATACGGCAAGGGCGTCACGATCTATGCGGCTCCGACGGCCGACTCGCGCGAGGAATGGCAGTCGACCATCCGGCACATCGCTCTCGAAGGCCGGTGTTTCGTGCTTTCCTGCAACCAGCACGTGACGAAATCCATGTATCCGCACGATCTGGCCTATTACGACGATCTTGTCTGCCAGCCGGAGAATATGTGTCCCGGCGGAAGCGCGATCCTGGACCCGATGGGGCGATACGTCGCCGCTCCGGCGTTCGACAGGGAAGAGACGCTCGTTGCGGATCTCGACCTCGACCTCGTCGCGCAGAGCCGGTTCGATTTCGACGTTATGGGGCACTACGCGAGGCCCGACGTGTTCCGACTGTCGGTGAACGAACGGCCCGCGAAAAGCATTCACTACCACATGGGAGAATAGGAGTGGACTTCATGAAACGCGCTCTTTTCGTCATAGACGTACAGAACGAATACTTCGACGGCGCGATGCCGGTCTCGTATCCTCAGGGTTCTTTTCCCAACATCCTCCGTGCGATGGATGCGGCGGCGTCGGCGGGGATTCCCGTATGCGTCATCCAGCATACGGCTCCCGAAGGCCAGCGCGTCTTTCAAAAGAATACGCACTCCTGGGAACTGCATCCGGAGGTTGCACGAAGGCCGCGGGACAAGCTGATCGAAAAACGATTCCCCGGCTCATTTACCGGGACGCCTCTGCATCAATGGCTTGAAAGTCAGATGATCGACCGCATCGTCATCGCGGGGTATATGACGCAGATGTGCTGCGATACGACCGCGCGACAGGCGTGTCACGAGGGCTACCCCGTGGAATTCCTCTCCGACGCGACGGGCACGCTCGCCTGTCACAACGCCGCCGGGTCCGTATCGGCGGAACAGTTGCACACGACGATCCTCGTCGTTCAGGCGTCGCGGTTTTCCGAAGTCCTGACGACGGACCAATGGATCGCCCGGATAGCGGAAGCGAAGAGCTAGCCGATTCCGCCCGGCGGGAGGACGTCCCCGCATCGCTCTTCACGCTTCGGACGCTTCTCGACTCGACCGGACTGCCGTACGCCTTCCTTCCGAATGCGCGGCCGCTGCGCTCGGCGCAGGAAGGGGCGTCGTTTTTCGGGATCGAGATCGCGCAGACGGCTCCGGCTCTCGTCGTCCGCTCCGAGGCGGGGTTTCACCTCGTCATCGTCTCGGGCGCGCGCGGGAAGGTCGATTTCGGCGCGTTGGCGCCGCTCTTCGGCGTGCGGTCTCTCAGGCTCGCGAAACCAGTCGAAGTCGAGCGGCATGCGGGAGCCCGTCCGGGATCGGTCCCGCTTGTCGTCCCGAAGTTGCCCTGCGTCGTCGATGAGGGACTGTTTTCGTGGGAGCGCATTTACGGCGGCAGCGGAGACCCCGGATGGACGCTCTGCGTTCACCCGAAGGTTCTCGACGCAGCCAATAATGTCGTGTCCCATTTTCGAGTCTGATTCACTCCTGGAGGGCTGTCTATTGAGTACGGTCTTCTTCGCCTCGATGCAGGCGGACAGCAGGGAAAGGAGCACACGCGCCAAGGTCGCGGCGCTCTTCGACGCGGCGGGATTCGCGGCGCTTCTCCGGAAGGACGACCTCACGGCCGTCAAGCTCCACTTCGGCGAACGCGGGAATGACGGCTTCATCAATCCGATATTCGTCAGGAGCGTCGTTGACAGAGTCCGGGATAGCGGGGCGAACCCGTTCCTGACCGACACGAATACGCTGTACTCGGGAATGCGCTCGAACGCAGCGGACCACACGACGACGGCGATTCTCCATGGTTTCGGGTATGCGACGGCCGGAGCGCCGATCGTCATCGCCGACGGTCTCAGAGGGGAGAACGAACGCGTCGTCACCGTCGGTCTCAGGCATTTTGCAACCGCGTTCATCGCCGGCGCGATCGGGAGCGCCGACAGCATGATCGTTCTGAGCCACTTCAAGGGGCATCAGATGGCGGGGTTCGGCGGCGCGATCAAGAATCTCGCCATGGGGTGCGCGACACCTAGGGGCAAGAGGGAACAGCATTGCACGCGCCCGTGCGTCGACCCCGAGGCGTGCGTGGCGTGCGGGCGGTGCGTCGAGACCTGCCCGGCCGGCGCGATCCGCATCGAGGATGGGCATGCCCGGATCGACCGGAATGCGTGCATCGGCTGCGGGGAATGCATGACGGTGTGCGGGGCGAAGGCGATCGAACTCGACTGGGCGACGGAACTGGGTCCGTTCACGGAACGCGTGGTCGAATACGCGTATGCGGCGGTCCATGGAAAGAAAGAACGGGTCGGATACATGAATTTCGTTCTGCGGGTCACGCCGGACTGCGACTGCGCGCCGTGGAGCAGCGCGTCGATCGTCCCGGATATCGGCGTCCTCGCGTCGCTCGATCCGGTTGCGCTCGACCAGGCGTGTCTCGACCTCGTAAGCCGGGCGACGCCGCTTCCGGGATCGGCCCTCGATCGTGGACACGTCTGCGCCGGCCATGACGGAGAGACGGACGCCTTTTCGGCCATGCGTCCGCACACCGTGGGGGTGCGGCAGCTCTCCTACGCCGAGGAAATCGGCATGGGGAGCCGGAAGTACGTTCTCGAGGAGATCTGAGCGCCGGGTTCGGCGTGACGGAGTTGAATGAAAAGAGGCGCTCCCGCCCGAAACGCGGGAGCGCCTCTTTTTTCGTTGCAGAGGACTCTCGTTACGTCCTGCGTTTTGCGTCCAGTTCCGCGGAGATATTGCGGCACTTCGTCTCCGGAAGGAGCAGGGAACAGAAGACTCCCGCGACGCACGCCGCAAAGCAGAGCAGGAAGGCTCTTCCGTACTGCGCGTCCGGAGGGAGCGATGCGCTCGCGTCGAGGATGACGCCCATGAAGGTCGTGAGCGCCGCGGAGCCGAGAAAACTCCCGGTGTTGAGGACCGCGAGGCCGATTCCCGTGAAATCCGGCGCGTTGAGTTCCTTCGCGTACGCCCAGGAGATCACGTAGCACGTTCCCGTGAGCCCCATGAGAAAGAAGAGCGGGGCGAGGAGCGAGCGCGGAATCGAGGCGCCCGAGAAGGCGAGGACTCCCCAGCACGCGGTCGCGAAGACGGAAAGCGTCACGAGCGGGATCTTCCGGCTCCCCATCCTGTCGGAGATCCACCCCGTGAGGAGACTCCCCGCCATGGTCCCGTAGATCGTCCACGCGGCGAACGCCGACGCCGCGGCCTTGTCCATCCCGTACACGGCCGTCAGGAACGGGACCGCCCACGCGCCGGAGAAGGCGAGGTACGTTCCGGAGAACGCGCCGCTGACGATCGATGCGGGAAGCATCTCGCGCCGCGCGAAGACGTTCGCGAGCGCCCTCGAAAGCGACGTCTTCCGCACAGGAGCCGCCGTCGCCTCGTTGACCGGCGGGAAGCCCATGTCCGACGGCGCGTTCCGGATGAAGACGTAGCAGAGGACCGCGAGAACGACCGAAACCGCGCCGATTCCGGCGAACGTCGTCCTCCACGAAATCCACGCGACGACGATCGCGAGCGGCGTCTGCGCGACGACGCCCCCGAGGTTCCCGATCAGGGCGGTCAGGCCGGACATCGTGCCGAACTCCCGTTCGCGGAACCACTTCGACTGGATCTTCAGAATGGAGACGAAGACGGTCGACACGCCGACGCCGACGAGAAAGCGGCCGACGAGCAGCAGGGACGCCGTCGGCGCGAACGCGAAGAGAAACGATCCCGCGCCCGCGACGATCATTCCGGCCGTGACGGTGAGCCGCGCCCCGAGCGAGTCCGCGAGCATCCCCACGGGGATCTGCATGATCATATAGGCGTAGAGATACATCGACGCCATGTTCCCAAAGGATGTTGCGCTCAGCGAAAACGCCCGGACGAGGTCGTCCCGGACGACCCCCGCCGCGAGCCTGTGGAAGAAAACGATCATGTACGCGAGAACCATGACCCCCCACACGATCCACCGGTATCGAAACGCGCCGTTGCGCGAGGAAACGCCTTCGGATCCGTCTCTCATGACCCCACGTCCTTCCGGAAAGTTCGTCCGGGCCATCATACCATTCGCGGAATGTGCGCCGGGACGGATCACAGGATATCACAAAAAAGTGATATAATCACAATAAATTGATGGCCGAAAGGAAGAGCGCGCATGACCCTCCATCCGATTCTCGCGTCGTACGTTCCGGTCATCCGGGGATTGGCGGAAGCCCTCGGACCGGACTACGAACTCGTCCTCCACGATACGTCCGTCCCGGAACACTCGATCGTCGCGATCGAACACGGATACGTGACGGGGCGCACCGTCGGGGGGGCGGTCACGGACTACGCGCGTTTTCTGCTCGCACGCCCGGAGGTGTCGGGGAGCGAATACGTCGCGAACTCGCTGACGCGGACGCGCGACGGACGACGAATCCGCACGACGACGATCTTCATCCGCGACGAGAAGGGAGCCGTCATCGGCTACCTCTGCGTCAACTTCGACATGGCGCGCGCCGAGGCGCTCAAGGCGATGGCCGATCATTTGACCGGCGTCCGGGACGATTCGTATTCGGAAGTCCCGCGCGACGAAGGTCCGCCGGGGCGGATGGACGAGCTGGAGGAGCGCAATCTGAAGCTCATGCGGCGGCGCATCGGAAAGCCGCTCCTGCTGTCGACGCGGCAGGAAAAGCTGGAGGCGATGCGGATTCTCGACAGGGAGGGGTTCTTCCGGCTCAAGGGGGCGGTGGAGACGCTGTCCCGCGAGATGGGGAACACGAAGTACACGGTCTATTCCTATCTCAGGGAGGTCCGTGGAGAGGAAGGGGGAGGCGACCATGGGAACGAAAGCGATTCTGATGGGAAATGAGGCGATCGCACGGGGGATCGTCGAGGCCGGGTGCGAGGTCGCGTGCGCCTATCCGGGGACGCCGTCGTCGGAGATTCTGCCGTCGATCGCGTTCTGGGCGGACGAACTGAAGACGAAGACGCAGGTCGAATGGGGCGCGAACGAGAAAATCGCGTTCGAGACTGCTCTGGGTGCGACGTATCCGGGCAAGCGCGTCTGCGCGGTCATGAAGCAGGTGGGGCTCGACGTCGCGGCGGACCCGTTCATGACGTGCGCGCTGACGGAGCTGAACGGCGGATTCGTGCTGATCGTGAGCGACGATCCGGGGTGCCATGCGTCGCAGACGGACCAGGATTCCCGCTATTTCGCGATGTACGCGAAGATCCCCTGCTTCGATCCGTCCGATGCGCGCGAAGCGAAGGAAATGACGTTCGATGCGTTCGACGTCTCGGAGAAATACCGCATCGTGACGATGCTTCGCCCGACGGTCCGCGTCGACCACTGCCGCCAGGACGTCGAGCTTCTCGACCCGATTTCCGTCGAAAGGCCCGCGAAATTCGACCGCCAGCCCGTCGGCCATATGATCCACCTGCCCGCCCGTCTGATCCGGGAAACGCTCCCGAAACACAACGAGCGGTACGCCCGCATCGCCGCGGACTTCGAGACAGCCTTCCCGAAATACAACTACGAAGTCCCCGCGAAGGCGAAGGCGCGCTTCGGCATCGTCGCCGGGGGAATCTGCTTCGCGGCGGTGTCGGATCTTCTGGCCGACCTCGGACGGACCGACGTTTCCGTCCTCAAGATCGGAACGCCCGTTCCGCTTCCCGTGAAAATGGTCGAAGATTTCATCGGGCGGCATGAAAAGACGCTCGTCCTCGAAGAGACGTATCCGGCGATCGAGATGCAGCTTCCCGACAGAAAGGGAACGCTCGGGCGGTGGAACGGATTCGTCCCGTCGAACGGAGAGCTGACGACCGATGTCATCGCCGCGATTCTGGAGAAATTTTTCGGCGAGGCGAACGAAAAGGACGCCGCCGCTCCGTCTCTCGCTGCGGCGAGGGATGCGCTGGGGCTCGCCGTCCTGCCTCCGCGCCTGTGTCCCGGATGCGGGCACCGGCCCGGGTTCGCGGCGATCCGGAAGGCGTATCCGAACGCCATCGTCTGCGGCGATATCGGGTGCTACGGTCTGGTCAAACAGCAGAACGCCATCGACAGCATCGTGAGCATGGGGGCGTCGATTACGGTCGCGTCCGGAATGTATCTCGCGCACAAGGCGGACGGAAAGGGGACGGATCGTCCCATCTTCGCGGCGCTCGGCGACTCGACCTTCTTCCACAACGGATTGCCCGGATTGACGACCGCCGTGTATAACCGGCACGCCATCGTCGTCTGCATCATGGACAACGGGACGACGGCGATGACGGGCGGCCAGGACAACCCGGGAACGGGCGGCAAGATGCGCGGCGGCGAAGAGGGCGTCCTGGTTCCCATCGAAGACGCCGCAAAGGGATGCGGCGCACGGTATATCATCACCGTGGACGCGTACGAACTCCGGAAAAACGCCCCCGTTCTCAGGGAAGCGTGGGAGTATGCGCGAAAGAATCAGGAACCGGCCGTGGTCATCATGCGGCATCCGTGCCTCACGAAGCTCAAGATCAAACAGGAACGCATTCCGGTGACCGTTCGGGATGCGAAATGCGTCGGATGCAAGCAGTGCATCACGAATTTCAACTGTCCTGGGCTCTCGTTCGACGAAACGAAGAAAAAGGCGTATATCGACGACCGTTTCTGCGTCGCGTGCGGCGTGTGCGTCGAGATGTGCCCGCAGGACGCCATCGTCCGCAGGGAGGGGGAGTAGAAGATGCAAAGCGTTATCGTAGGCGTCGGAGGACAGGGGATCGTCTTCGCGAGCAAGGTGCTGGGGCATATCGCCCTGAAACGGGGAGAGCCGGTCGTCGGCAGCGAGGTTCACGGCATGTCGCAGCGCGGCGGTTCGGTCATCAGCCACTTCAAGATCGGAGCGTACAAGAGTCCGCTCGTCCGGAAGGGCTGCGCGGACGTCCTGCTGGCGTTCGACCAGATGGAGGCGCTGCGTTCCTACGACTTCCTCGCCGACGGCGCTCACGCGATCGTCAACGTCCATGACACCGCGGCGCTCGAAAACAAAGACCTTCAGGCATATTTCGCGTCCCGGAATATCCGCCTTCACGCCATCGACGGGTACGAGATCCTCAAAGAGCACATGGACGGAAAGTTCCTCTTCCTGAACGTCCTGATCCTCGGCGCGATGTGCGGCGCGGGCGTGGGGAACGTCACGATCGACGAGGTCCGGGAGGCCGTTTCGGATCTGACGCCCCCGAAATTTCGTGAGGCGAACCTCAAGGGGCTCGACCTCGGTTTCGCGGCGACACGCGAGTAAAGGACGGTCACAGTTCCGCCTTTGCGAATGTCCATTGAAGGAATGGCGGTCGGAACTTCGGTTCCGGCCGCTTTTTTCTTCGGTATAATTCTATCCGTTGCAGACGGCGAAAGGGAGCGATGGCCATGCGCACGAGGGTCCGTTTCATTGCGGCAGTGTGTGTCCTTCTCACGGCGGCGTCCTGCGCCTGCGCGGGAGTTCTCGAAGTCCATGCGATCGACGTGGGGCAGGGAGATGCGATTCTGGTCCGCTTTCCGGAAGGCCGGACCATGCTTGTCGACGCCGGACCCGAAGACGCCGCTGCGTCGCTCGTGCGATATCTGGAACGGCGCGGCGTTCGCGAAATCGACATCCTCGCGGCCACGCATCCGCATGAAGACCACATCGGCGGCATGAAGGCGATCCTTGGGGCGTTCCCTGCGGGGAAGGTATGGGATTCCGGTTTTGCGCTCGGCTCCCGTATGCAGAAGGAATTTCTTGCGGACGTCGGGCGGCGGGGAATCCGCTTCGGGACGCCGAAAGCAGGCTTCGAGGAAGTCGTCGACGGCGTTCGCATCCGGGTCGTCGCACCTGTTCGGGAGCTTCGCGGAACCGAAAGCGACGCGAACAACAATTCCCTGGTCCTCCATATCGCGTACGGGGCGGTTTCGTTCCTGTTGACGGGAGATACGCAGAAGGAGGAACGCAGGTCCGTCGGAGCGTTTCCGAACGCGACCGTTCTCAAGATCGCCCATCACGGCTCCCGCGACGGGACGGACGTATCCTTCTTGAATCAGGTCAGGCCGCAGTACGCCGTCATTTCGTACGGATACGGAAATCGGTACGGGCACCCGAAGGCGGGCGTCGTCGAACTGCTTCGCACAAACGGGGTTCAGACAGCAACGACTGCGGACGACGGAAACGTCGTCTTCCGGACCGACGGAACATCGCTCTCGGTGACGATGTCCCGCGAAAGCAACTCGCTTATCGACGAGCTTCTGTTTCTGTTCCGGAAACTCACCGGGTGGTTCTAGCGCCGGAAGAGATCCGCGTATCCGGCGAGCGATCTTCTTGAATGCCCGTCCCGCCCTGTGACGTCCCCTGCGGAGAGCATCGAGCAGAGGACGGCCTCCTCGGTCGCCTCGACGACAGCACGGAAGACGATGTTGATGCAATCGTCGTGGATCGCCCGAATCTCCAGAATCCTCCGTTCCCCGGGGAAGTGCGGAACCCTGTTGGCGGTCGTGAACGCGACCGCTATTTCGCCGCTGCCGTTGCCGATATAGGACCCCGTCCGCGTGATTCCGACGGAGGCCCGCAGACAGACCCGCCCGAGCTGTCGTTCGGAGAGGGGGATGTCCGTTGCGATGACGACGATAATCGAACCGCTCTCGTCACTTCGCTTCCTGTCGCCCTCAAGGGAACGTCCGACCCGGACGCCGTCCACGACAAGATCCCGTTTCTCTCCGAAATTCGAAAGCACGAGGACGCCGAGCGTGAACTCCTCTTCGCCGACCGCGACGCGACGCGAAGCGCTCCCGATCCCGCCCTTGAGTTCGTAGCACGACATGCCGCATCCGGCGCCGACCGCTCCCTGGCCGAACGACGCGTCCGCCGACCGCAACGCGGACAGGACGTGCTCCGGGCGAACGTGCATTCCCCGGATGTCGTTCAGGTAGCCGTCGTTGCACTCGAGAACGACCGGGTTGACCGTTCCCGTCGAGCGGCCGATCTCCGGATTCTCGTCCAGCATGAAGCGCGTCAGCGCTTCGGCGGCCGCTCCGACGGCCAGCGTATTGGTCAGAAGGAGGGGCGTTTCGATGGTTCCGAGTTCCTCGATCTGCACGAGCCCGAGGGATTTCCCGAATCCGTTGAGAACGCGACAGGACGCGAGCGCCTTGTCGCGAAAACAGTTCCCCGGATGGGGCAGGACCGCAGTGACGCCCGTACGGACGGGACCTTCCGATAGGGTGCAGTGCCCCACGAGAACGCCGGGAACGTCGGTGATCGCGTTGCGCGTCCCTTGCGGCAGTTCTCCGATATGGATGCCGTATTCATCGAGGATGTGATTTTCTGCCATGATCTTCATGTCTCCTTTCATGTATGTCGTGAACGAAACTGATTCAAAACGCACAGGTGAACAGGGTATACAAGCACACAAAAACGGAAGGAACAATGCTATGCTGTTCCAAATTCCCGGAACGGTTCATAGAAAGAAATCTTTCTCCGAACGTCGTTTCATGAAATCCGGATACGGTTATTCGCTATCGCCGAAGCTCCGCATGGAATCCCCGAACGAACATCGGCGCACGGGACATCGTACGTTTCATCGCGCCGGAGGTCAACGAAAAAAGGTGTGACGGCACAGTGCAGACGACGCTTGTTTCCATCGACGAGCTGTTCTCGAAACAAGGAACCGTGGAGGAGGATGTCCTCTCACCGCAGGGAGCGCTTCTTCTCCCGCGCGGCACGCCCGTCGACGCAATCCGCACGATATTTCCGGATTTTTCGGATACCCTCTCGAAGTTCGGAATCCAGCACATCCGCGTTTCCGTCGAGCGCGACGCGTTCACCGCGAGAGATCTCGCCGAAGCGCTTTCGGACGTTCACATTCAGATGGCGCATATCGATCCCCGATTGTCGAATCTCGTCATCGGGCGGATCCGGGAAGCGTACCGGAAGGTCGCCTCGGGAATAGCCGCCCGAAAGGACGTGACGCTTCTTCTCGAGGCGGGAACGACCCTGGCGCGTGAGATATCGAAGACTCCGTCGGTGATGTTTTCCCTCGAACGGGTGCGGACATGGGACGAATATTCGTACGTCCATTCCCTGAATGTCGCCCTCCTGTCCGGTTTTCTGGCGACCGTGCTCTTCAGGGGGGACATCCGCGCCGTGGAATTGCTGACCATCGGCGGCCTGCTTCACGATCTCGGAAAAGCGGTCATTCCCAGAGAGATTCTCAACAAACCCGGCAGTCTGGATGCGGGTGAATACGAAATCGTGAAGCGCCATCCGGCCGAAGGAGAACGGCTTGCACGCGCCTCCGGCGTTCAGGACGAACGCATTCTCTCTCTCGTGATGACACATCACGAACGATGGAACGGAACGGGCTACCCGTCGAAGCTCAAAGGGGAGGACATCCCCTTCCTTGGTCGCATCACCGCGGTGGCCGATGTTTTCGACGCGCTGACTTCGAGAAGAGTCTACAAGGAGGCCTACACGAACA
>CAZVUT010000088.1:4802-11181 GCA_964630155.1 uncultured Synergistaceae bacterium | reverse complement strand
TCGTCGCTCGCGATGGACAACTTCAAGGTCCGCTTCCACGGCAAGGCGTCGCACGCGTCGTCGGCTCCGTGGGCCGGGCGCAGCGCGCTCGACGCGGTCGAACTCATGAACATCGGGATGAACTACATGCGCGAGCACGTGCGTCCCGAGTCGCGCATCATGTACTCTATCCCGGACGGCGGCAAGGCCCCCAATGTGGTGCCTCCGTACGCCGAAGTCTGGTACTTCATCCGGTCGCCGCAATACAAGGGCGTCGAAGAGATCGTGAAGTGGGCGAAGAAGGTCGCCGAAGGCGCCGCGCTCATGACGGAGACGAAGATGGAGTTCGTCCCGATCGTCGGCGTCTGGCAATACCTTCCGAACCAGGTGCTCGCGAAGGTCGGCTTCGCGAACGCGACGCTTGTGGGCGTCCCGCCGTTCACGGACGAGGACGAGAAGATCGCCGAACCCTTCTCGAAGAGCCTCAAGGTCGAAAAGGGGCCGTTCCTCTCCCGCGAGTTCCAGAAGTTCGACTACGACAAGCCGTTCGTCTGGTCGACGGGCGGCGGCTCGATCGACGAGGCGAATACGAGCTGGGTCGTGCCGATGGTGCGCTTCGGCGCGACGACGCTGGCGGCCGGAACGCCGGGGCACTCCTGGCAGTCCGTCGCGCAGAACATCCTGCCGCCCGCGTTCAAGGGCGGCCTGACCGTCGCGAAGTACATGGCCGCGACCGCGCTCGACCTGTACGCGGACCCGAAGATCCTCGAGGACGCGAAGGCCGAGCTGAAGGCCTCCAACGAGAAACACGGCCCGTTCGTCGATCCCGTGAAGGACGTCCCGCTGCCGACCTTCCAGCTCATGCACAACGTTGAGGAGAGCCAGGTGCCCGTCCAGACGAAGGACATGCCCCTGCCCGACCTGTCGGCGCTGAAGAAGTAGTCGCTCCCCGTTTTCCGACAAACGAAAGGGCCGGAGGCGACGCGCGCCTCCGGCCCTTTCGTTTGGTCGCCGCCGGTCGGGATCAGATCGCGGCCGCCTGCCGGCTCGGAACGAGGCTTTTTGGCGCCGTTCCTTATTTTTATGATTTTATTATAGTCAAATCATAAGTTTCAGAAATATGTTTGGACATGTTTTCGTATGCTTTTTTAGGATCTCTAGCTTTTATGCTTTCGTATATTATTTTATGCTCGTGTTTAAATTTTTGAAGTATTTCCTTCGGCCATTTCTTGTAGTAATTTCTTTCTAACTTTATCTCATTACGAATTGAATTCAGCAATTTTAGCAATATAATATTTCCTGATATTTCGGCGATAATGTTATGAAAATCCGCGGCGGCGCTCAGATCCGCCAGGGGCGCGGCGGAATCTTTTTCGATCGCTTCTCCGAGCCGAGCGATATCTTCGTCGGTCGCGCGCTCCGCGGCCCATGCCGCCATTTGGGTCTCGATCAGAAGGCGGACTTCGATCAGATCCTTCATTGAAGGATCCTGCGTCATAAGTCGCACCATCTCATTATTCGCAAGCACCGAAAGGGCCTTCGCGGAAACGAACGTTCCCTGCCCGGGAGCGGCTTCCACGACGCCAATGAGCGACAGCGCCTTCATGACCTCCCGGATGCAATTCCGGCTCACCTGAAACTGTTCCGCCAGCTCGAATTCTCCGGGAAAACGATCTCCCGGCTTCCAGACTCCGCTCTCTATCTCGGTGACGACCTGTTCCATGATGTTTTCATGGAGCGTCGCCCTTTTCGCCGGTCGCATTATCGGATTTCTCTCCTCGTCTTCAGGGGATGCGGCGCGCAATGTATACTTCAAAGAAACATGTTTCGCGCCGTTTGACAGACGCCCCATTCTGTGATAATTTCTCGGGAAATATCATATGTTCAATAATAGCACAAAAGACAACCGCCTCAAAGGAGGGGGAATACGATGCTCGTCAAGGAAAGGTTTCACAATCCCGAACACGCCGTCATCCGAATTGAAAAAGGGTTCCCGGCGGACGCGCGGCGATACGGTTTTGCGCAGGGAGTCATGTCCCGGCGCACGGATTCCTTCACGTGAGCACGCTCCGCGATTCGCGCACGGTTCGTGCCCGATGACCGGACGGGAAAGGGCGGGGTGTTCCGTGTCTGAACAAACGCTCTTCTCGAAAATACGATCATGGATCGATATGGTGCAAAGCGGCATCCTCATATTTCTTCTGACGGCCGTCGCTCTTCTTGTTTTCATCCAGGTGCTTCTGCGTTATGTTTTCCGCGCTCCGCTCATGGGCATCGAGGAACTCCTCTTCTTTCCGACCGCATGGCTCTATTTCATCGGCGGCATCCACGCTTCCTTCGAAAAGAGCCAGATCTACGCGCGGGTTCTCGAAATTCTCTTCAGAAAAAAACGCACCATCTACGCCTTCCGGGCCGTCGCCTCTTCGATCACCATTTTCGTCCTCGCATGGTTGACATACTGGGGATATGACTACCTGAAATACGCCCTTCGGGTCCAGAAAGAGAGTTCCACGCTGTACATCCCCATGATCTACGCGGAAGGCATCGTGTTCATCAGCCTCGCCATGATGCTTCTCTACACGGTGGTCGAGCTGTTCGACAACCTGAATATCGCCCGTCAGGCGGAGGATGAAGAAATAGCCCTCGCCGACAAGCAGATCTAGGAGGAGCATGTCATGATAACATCAGTGAGCATCGCACTCTTCATCCTCGTCGCGTTGATGTCCGTCGGCGTGGCGCTGCCCTTCTGCTTCGGCGGAGCGCTGTTCTATATGACCGTGGCGGGCAGCATCACCATGAAGGGAATGATGATGTGGGGGCTGCAGCAGATCCTGAGCCCCGTCCTTTTGTGCGTTCCGCTGTTCATTTTCGCCGGAAGCCTGATGAGCGAAAGCGGCATCGCCTTGCATCTTCTCCGCTGGGTGGATGTCTTCGTCGGAAGCATCCGGGGCGGTCTGGGGTGCGTCGCCGCCGTCACCTGCGCCATCATCGGCGCCATTTCCGGCAGCGGTTTCACCGGCGTTGCGGCGACAGGCCCCATCCTGATCCCCAGAATGACGGAGCTGGGCTATCCCAGAGGATACGCGACGGCTCTCGTCACCGATTCGTCCATCCTCGGGCTGCTCATTCCGCCGAGCGTCACGATGATCGTGTTCGGATGGGTCACCGAGACGTCCATCCTCGCGTGCTTCCTCTCGACGCTGATTCCGGGCGTCATTGTCACAATTCTCTTTTCGGTGATCAATCTCATCTGGGCCAGACGTTTCCCCCTCATTCTCGAACCCAAGCTCCCCTTCAACGAGAAATTCAAACAGTTCACATCCCGGACATGGATGGCTCTTCCGGCGCTTTTCATGCCGATCCTCATTCTCGGCGGAATCTACGGCGGCATCATGACCCCCACCGAAGCCGCGGCGGCTGCGGTCGTATACTCCATTCCCGTGGGGTTTTTCGTGTACCGGGGGCTGACCGTCAGGAACTTCTGCAAGGTCGCAAAGGATTCGGCCACATCGGTCGGGGCTATCATGGTCATGATCATGTTCAGCCTCATGCTGAGCCAGACGTTCGTCCTTCTCAAGGTTCCGCAGGCCATCGTGAAGGTGATCTTCTCGATCACCCAGGACCGGACGGCGATTCTCATTCTCATCAACTTTCTCCTGTTTTTCATCGGCATGATCGTCAACGACCTGACGGGCATCATCCTGACGGCGCCGCTCCTTCTGCCGCTGGTCCAGGCCATCGGAGTCAGCCCGATCCACTTTGCGGCCATCGTCGGCGTCAATCTCGCAATGGGCGGCGTGACGCCTCCGTACGCCAGCATCCTGTACCTCGGCATGCGGATCGGCAAGGTGGATTTCATGGAAATCATCTCTCCCGCAATGATACTTATCCTTCTCGGCTACGTTCCGGTGGTGTTTCTCACGACCTTCTGGCCGGACATAGCCCTCTGGCTCCCCAGAATTATGGGGTACGTGTAACGGGCGTGCTTTCGCTGGTTCTTTTTCGGGATCTTCCGCCCTGGGGCGTGAAGGATAGATGCACCATATCGAAGGGGGTTTGAGGGGTATGAAGAAGGTAATCGGTTTGTTGACGCTCCTGAGTCTTCTGGCGGCGGCAGGAACGGCATGCGCGGCGGACAAGACCTATACATGGAAGATTTCCCATATCCGTCCCGCTGATACGGCTATCGACAAGGATGTCAAATGGTTCGCCGAAACACTCAACAAGGAGTCGAACGGGCGCATCAAGCTCGACGTGTTCAACGCCGGGCAGCTCGGAGATTATACCGTCGTTCAGGAAAGGATCAGCGTCGGGGCTGTCGACATGGCCATCCAGCCGCTCGGAACCACGGCGGACAAGCGCCTCCAGATCCTCAATTTTCCCTATCTCGTCAAGGACTGGGACGGAGTGAAGAAAAACTACACCACGGGCTCGCCTCTGATGAAGACGGCGGCCGAAATGCTCGCGAAACAGGACATCAAGCTTATCGCCGTATGGCCGGTGTATTTCGGCGGAATCGCCCTGGTGAAGAATCCGGAAAAACCCGGAGATCCAAGCGTCGCAAAGAACATGAAGGTCCGGATCCCCACGCAGAAATCCTTTGAACTTCTCGCCGGATCGTTCGGATACCAGGCCACGCCGCTGCCCTTCGCCGAAACATTCACGGCGATCCAGACGGGTATTGTGGACGGGGCGTTCGGCGCCGGAGCCGAAGGGTACTATGCGAACTTCCGCGACATCATAAAATATTACGTCCCGGCCAACACGCATTTCGAGCAGTGGTATTTCCTCATGAGCCTCGAACTGTGGGAATCTCTCTCGAAGGAAGATCAGGCCCTCGTTCAGAAGATCGCCAAGGAAATGGAAGACAAGCGCGTCACCGTCGCCGAGGCTGACCAGAAAGCCAACGAACAGAAGATGCGGGATTACAAGATCACGGTGCTCGATATGACTCCGGCCGACCTCGAACGGCTCGAGAAAAAAGCCCGCGAGGTCGTGTGGCCCAACCTTCGAACGGACATCGGAGAGAAATTCTTCGACGATGTCGTCAAGAATCTCGTGAAGTAGAAAGAACGCCGGAAAAGCGCGTCCGGGCGCAGAAGTCTGCGCCCGGACGCAAAAGGCGAACGGCCGGCGGAATCCGGGAGGAACGGCATCCTCACCTTGGGGTTTCTATCATCAGGGCGACGCATCTGTCGCCTCCGGCCGCCCGGCCTCCGTGCGGGAAGGAAGCATCGAGGAAGGCGCTGTCTCCCGTGCGGAGCGTCACCTTTCTCTCAAGAAAGTGAAATTCGAGCTCTCCCTCGAGAATGAAAAGAAATTCCTCGCCTTCATGCGTGAAGTTCGGAAGCGCTTCGGTCGGGTCCGCCGGAGCATAGGTGAGGATGAAAGAATGCCACTTTTTCGTGGGCCACTGTTCGCCCAGAAACTCGAACAGATAGCCGTGCGGAGCTTTTTTATGGGAAATCCGCTTCGGATCATCCTTTCGCACCACGAGAAAATTCACCTTCTCATCTTTCCTGAGGAGGTAGCTGATATCGGTCTGGAGGGCCCGGGCGATCCTGGCGTATGTCGAGATGGGAGAGCTGACCTTCCCGTTTTCGATCTTTGAAAGGAGCGGCTTGGAAATTTTCGCCATATCGGCGAGCGACTGAAGCGTCAGCTTGTTCATCGTCCGGTGTTCTCTGATGCGTCGGCCGATGCGGATTTCTATCTCTTCGTCGCTTTCCGGGCTGGTTTTCGGCGTCATTCGGCGTTCTCCCTTTCAAAGATGCTGTCGTACGCGCATTATATCGCAAGGAAGGCATGCACTTCATCCTCCCCCGCGGAGAGATGAAAGGGATTCGTGTCGCCCGGGGATGTTTCATGCAGCGATATAGATATAGTATAAAGAAACTTCAAGCCAGGAGATGAGCGGTGTGGAACGATTTCTTTTGAACAGAGTCCAAATACGCGACATCGCGTTCGGCCCCCGGACCTGCGTCGAAAACGGCGTGCTGCGCGTCGGCCGCGACGAGATCCGGAGCCTCGTTCTCGAAGATACGCGAATCGAGTCGGTCGAGGTGGAGCTGGCCCGACCCGGAGAAAGCGTCCGGATCGTCCCCGTGAAGGACATCATCGAGCCAAGGGCGAAGGCGGACGCCTACGGCGGCGACACGTTCCCAGGGTTCTTCTCGGACGCAAACTTTCCTTCCGGCGTCGGGACGACCGTGGTTCTGGACGGAGCGGCTGTCGTGACATCCGGCCCGCTCGTCAACTTTCAGGAAGGCCTCATCGATATGTCCGGCCCGGGCGCGGAATACAGCGTCTTTTCAAGGAAAAATATCGTCGTTCTCCTCATAACCCCCGTGAAGGGGCTCGGAAAGCACGAACACGAACGTTCGGTCCGGATCGCCGGAGT